>NZ_JANRHK010000059.1:0-574 GCF_024733815.1 Bacteroides sp. ET336 | reverse complement strand
GCACTCTGTATTCAAAGATGGCATAAAGGATCTGGGTACTGCAAATGATATGACAGAGGAGGAGACAAAGGCGAAACTCAAGGAATTGTACGACGGGTATCACTTCAACGACAGATGCGTGGATATATATAATCCGTTCAGCATACTGAATACGTTTGCAAGTAACGAGTTCGGCAAATACTGGTTCGAGACGGGTACGCCTACTTTCCTCGTGGAGCTGATGAAGGGGTGCAGATATAACCTGAAGAAACTGATGAGGGAGTATGCTACGGCGGACTCGCTGAACGGACTGGAAACACTCAGGAAAGATCCGGTGCCGATTTTATATCAGAGTGGATATCTGACAATCAAGGATTATGACAAGGAGTTCAGGACTTATATACTGGGATTCCCGAACAGGGAGGTGGAGGATGGTTTCATGAAATTCCTGTTGCCGAGCTATACGGGGATGGATAATTCGGACGCTACGTTCGGAATCATGAATTTCGTCATGGATGTTCGTAACGGTGATACGGATTCTTTCATGAAACGCCTGATGACTTTCTTTGCGGACACTCCGTACGAGCTGGCTCGT
>NZ_JANRHK010000058.1:0-604 GCF_024733815.1 Bacteroides sp. ET336 | reverse complement strand
ACACTCTGTATTCAAAGATGGCATAAAGGATCTGGGTACTGCAAATGATATGACAGAGGAGGAGACAAAGGCGAAACTCAAGGAATTGTACGACGGGTATCACTTCAACGAGGATTGTGTGGATATTTATAACCTGTCAGGTTTAATGATTACTCTGGATTCTAAACAGTTAATGAGTAATTGGATAGAGGTTGGAACGCCTTCGTTTCTGGTGAAAATGCTTAAAAAGAGAGATTCTGACTTTGGAGATTTGGAAGGGGTTGAGATAGACGGCAGTCTGCTGGATAGTAACGATACTGCATCGAAAAATCTTATTCCGTTGATTTATCAGAGCGGTTATCTGACGATTAAAGCCTACGATAAGAAATCGAATACCTACAAATTGGGGTTCCCTAACGAGCATGTGAAGAATGCTTTCACGGTACTGATGAATAGTTTTTAGCTTATCATGTGACGGAAGGAAGCTGGTGAAGGTGGGTGTGAATTTCAGCTATGAGAAGAGGGATGTGGAGAGGTTGGATTGTGAAGGAGTAGATACCAGGGACTGGGGACTAGGAGACGAGTTGACAAGGTTTTAGCTTCGCTGACCGTTGGTTATTAATTA
>NZ_JANRHK010000057.1:0-615 GCF_024733815.1 Bacteroides sp. ET336 | reverse complement strand
GCGAGCCAGCTCGTACGGAGTGTCGGCAAAGAAAGTCGTCAGGCGTTTCATGAAAGCGTCAGTGTCTCCGCTTTCAATATCCTTCACGAAATTCATGATTCCGAACGTAGCCTCCGAATTATCCATTCCCGTATAGCTCGGCAACAGGAATTCCATGAAACCGTCCTCCACCTCTTTGTTCGGGAATCCCAGTATATAAGTCTTGAATCTGCTGTCATAATCCTTGATTGTCAGATACCCGCTCTGATACAAAATCGGCACGGGGTTCTTCCTGAAAGTTTCCAGTCCGTTCAGCGAGTCCGCCGTAGCATACTCCCTCATCAGCTTCTTCAGGTTATATCCGCATCCCTTCATCAGCTCCACAAGGAAAGTAGGCGTACCCGTCTCGAACCAATAATCACCAAATCTTTTTTTGGCAAAAGTATTAAGTATGCTGAACGGGTTATAAATATCCACACAATCCTCGTTGAAGTGATACCCGTCATACAGTTCCTTCAGTTTCGCTTTCGCTTCCTCCTCAGTCATATTATTGGCGGTACCCAACTCCTTTATGCCTTCTTTGAATACAGAGTGCAGTTCCTCCTCCGTGATACCACAAATGCCTACATAAGCAAA
>NZ_JANRHK010000056.1:0-628 GCF_024733815.1 Bacteroides sp. ET336 | reverse complement strand
AAGAATACAATATAATATTTGAATTACCCAATCCTCACCACATCCAAATAAACCATACTAAGTGCCCCAGCCTTCTTTATATCAACCCCATAAATGCGATTGAAAGCATCCACCACAGGCTGACCGCCATTTGTTGAAACTGGATTACTGAATGAATTTGATACTACCTCCACTGACATTCCTTTCTCAAGACGAACTCCATTGGAGACCTTCGACTGCTTTACTGTAATTCTGAAAAGTGGCATAGATACCTCCTTATATTTTTCTTTTAAATGCCCGCTATCCCCAGAAAAGGCATTATGTTTTCATTAGTATAATTTTAATATAATAAGAAAGGCGTGAGGACTTGTCTGCTTCAATCATCAAAATCAGGCATCGCCAAACGCCGCATCGGAATGAATAAAGAAACAATCAACCCACGCCGTTTTTGTATGTAAACAATCATGTGCCTGTAAAATCTCACATGACATACATATACAAAAATCGTGAGCGTCATATTGTCTTAATCCTCCGATTAGAAACTGGCGATTTCGATTTTAGGATAAAGCAAAAAACGCTTTCTTATGTAAACACCGAACCATTTCTCCAGTCGGTGTATTGCAAAGATACATTTTTTGTTCAATATGAC
>NZ_JANRHK010000054.1:0-724 GCF_024733815.1 Bacteroides sp. ET336 | reverse complement strand
AAAAGGACCGTCCTAAAGTAGTGCTTACCTGGGCTCCACATCCTAAAGCCCTCCCTCAGGCTGTACCTAATTCATTTGCAGACTTCATGAACGAGGCAGATGTTGATTTTGTTATTACTCATCCGGAAGGCTACGAGCTCGATCCTAAATTTGTACGTGGTGCAAAAGTTGAGTATGATCAGATGAAGGCTTTCGAAGGCGCAGATTTTATATATGCAAAGAACTGGGCATGTCCAGGAGTTACCAATCCTGCAGATTATGGTAAGGTGTTTTCAAAGGATATGGGATGGACTGTTGACGCCAAACACATGGCGGTCACTAATAATGCCTATTTCATGCATTGTTTGCCTGTGCGCAGAAATATGATAGTTACCGATGATGTTATTGAAGCACCTACATCGTTGGTTATTCCTGAGGCAGCAAACCGTGAGATTTCGGCAACAGTTGTATTGAAAAGAATGCTTCAATCATTGTAAAAAAATAAATAAGGGCAGTTCTCTACCATTTCGGTTTGAACTGCCCTTTTATGTTATTTCTCTATATCTTTACCTAAGTCTATCCAATTCAGGATACCCTTGTCAAGGTTATATACCGTATATCCTTTCTTTACCAAAAGTCTTGCGGCATTCCTGCTTCTGCGTCCACTCTTGCAATATACAGCTACAGGTCTAGATTTGTCAAGAATCTCATCAGCTGCAGCTGAAAACTTATCATCAAATATATT
>NZ_JANRHK010000053.1:0-728 GCF_024733815.1 Bacteroides sp. ET336 | reverse complement strand
ATTCCTGAGCTTCATGATATGAGATGCAAGGCTCAGCGTATATGTGAGATAATCCGCGGCAGGTACCACCGTGACCCGATGAACGGCGATGTTTACATGTTCATGTCTAAAGACCAGCGCAAGGTCCGCATGATACACTATGAACGCAATGCCTACTACCTTCATGAGAAGTCCTTCATAAAGGGTTATAAGTTCATGAAAATAGAGCGTAAGGACGATGTGACAATATATAAAATAGACTGGAAAGACCTGGTCACGATACTTGAAACTCCGGTGATAACGAGCATAAGGATTTAATTATAAAACTCTGAAAATCAGCGATAAAAGTTCTCTGAATATTTGTGTATCTCACTAAAAATGAGTATCTTTACATAAAATTTAGAGAACATGGAAACAGAGGAACTAATAGAACACATACTCAGACAGAAGCATCTTCAAGAGATGATGGACAGACCTGAAAAGGAGCATACGCCCCTTGAAGGTATGGATAATGAGCAGATAAAGAGGTTCGCCCTGTTCCTGTTTGAAGAGAATCAGAACAAGAGCAAGCAGCTTGATGAAATGATAGCAAGACTTGATGAAATAGGAAAAGACCTGAAGGAAGCCAATAAGAAAATAGACTCCCTTACAGATGCCCTGCTTAAGGCAAACAGCAAGGCTGAAAAGGTAGCTCTTGAATATAAGATACAGTTGAAGGAATACAGAAAGCTTGAGAAAAAGCATAATGC
>NZ_JANRHK010000052.1:0-728 GCF_024733815.1 Bacteroides sp. ET336 | reverse complement strand
CTTCCTGAGCTTCATGATATGAGATGCAAGGCTCAGCGTATATGTGAGATAATCCGCGGCAGGTACCACCGTGACCCGATGAACGGCGATGTTTACATGTTCATGTCTAAAGACCAACGCAAGGTTCGTATGATACACTATGAGCGCAATGCCTACTACCTTCATAAGAAGTCCTTCATAAAGGGTTATAAGTTCATGAAAATAGAGCGTAAGGACGATGTGACAGTGTATAAGATAGACTGGAAAGACCTGGTCACGATACTTGAAACTCCGGTGATAACGAGCATAAGAATTTAATGATAAAACTCTGAAAATCAGCGATAAAAGTTCTCTGAATATTTGTGTATCTCACTAAAAATGAGTATCTTTACATAAAATTTAGAGAACATGGAAACAGAGGAACTCATAGAACACATACTCAGACAGAAGCATCTTCAAGAGATGATGGACAGACCCGAAAAGGAGTATACGCCCCTTGAAGGTATGGATAATGAGCAGATAAAGAGGTTCGCCCTGTTCCTGTTTGAGGAGAATCAGAACAAGAGCAAGCAGCTTGATGAAATGATAGCACGACTTGATGAAATAGGAAAAGACCTGAAGGACGCCAACCGTAAGATTGATTCCCTTACAGATGCCCTGCTCAAGGCAAACAACAAGGCTGAAAAGGTAGCTCTTGAATATAAGATACAGTTGAAGGAATACAGAAAGCTTGAGAAAAAGCATAATGT
>NZ_JANRHK010000051.1:0-734 GCF_024733815.1 Bacteroides sp. ET336 | reverse complement strand
ACGATGGATAGGGGTTCTGAGAGGAAGGTCCCCCACATTGGAACTGAGACACGGTCCAAACTCCTACGGGAGGCAGCAGTGAGGAATATTGGTCAATGGGCGAGAGCCTGAACCAGCCAAGTAGCGTGAAGGATGAAGGTTCTATGGATTGTAAACTTCTTTTATAAGGGAATAAAGTGCTTTACGTGTAGAGTTTTGTATGTACCTTATGAATAAGCATCGGCTAACTCCGTGCCAGCAGCCGCGGTAATACGGAGGATGCGAGCGTTATCCGGATTTATTGGGTTTAAAGGGAGCGTAGACGGGATGTTAAGTCAGCTGTGAAAGTTTGGGGCTCAACCTTAAAATTGCAGTTGAAACTGGCGTTCTTGAGTGCGGTAGAGGCAGGCGGAATTCGTGGTGTAGCGGTGAAATGCTTAGATATCACGAAGAACCCCGATTGCGAAGGCAGCTTGCTGGAGCGTAACTGACGTTGATGCTCGAAAGTGTGGGTATCAAACAGGATTAGATACCCTGGTAGTCCACACGGTAAACGATGGATACTCGCTGTTGGCGATATACAGTCAGCGGCCAAGCGAAAGCATTAAGTATCCCACCTGGGGAGTACGCCGGCAACGGTGAAACTCAAAGGAATTGACGGGGGCCCGCACAAGCGGAGGAACATGTGGTTTAATTCGATGATACGCGAGGAACCTTACCCGGGCTTAAATTATGCATGAATGATCTGGAGACAG
>NZ_JANRHK010000050.1:0-735 GCF_024733815.1 Bacteroides sp. ET336 | reverse complement strand
TAGGATGTGTTTTGTCTCTGTTCAGGATACCGTTTTATCTTTAATTGACGGTTTATTCTTACTTTTCATCACATCATTTATATAATGTGACGCTTGTACTACATTCTGTTTGTTTATCTAAAATCTTTCAAAGAACTTTCTTTCGTTTTGGGAGCGAAAGCGTTTGCAAAGGTAAGGGATTTATTTTTAACCGCCAAACTTTTTCGAAAGTTTTTTTGAAAAAGTTTTTTCAGTTTGAAAACCAAACTTTCTTTCTCGCTCCCTTGCTACTACAAGGTAAGATACTCAAAAGGATTTTCATATCTCCTTACTCAGCTTCAGCATGTCAACTTAACCGCTCTCCCTCTCGAAAGCGGATGCAAAGGTACAGACTTTTTTCATTCCCGCAATAGTTTAAACGACTTTTTTTCAAAAAAAATATCATATTTCTGATAACTATTTGAATATCAGCAAAAACAAATATTATTTATTTTATAAACATTGCATCAAAAGAAAGCGAGTGTCAAATAATACACATTATATTAATATAAATCATTGTAATTGTCTCCTATAAAAAATAAAATGAGGGTGTGTCAAAATTCATTTTTTGAAAAAATGAACTTATAATTTGAAATTTGAGCACCCTAAAAGAGTAAAAAAGGGCCGCATCATTACTCAATACAGAGTTTGATACGGCCCCTTTTAAATATTATAGTTATAATCTGTAACTTTAGGGAGTAGTCATTTTAGTTTTGA
>NZ_JANRHK010000005.1:0-192936 GCF_024733815.1 Bacteroides sp. ET336 | reverse complement strand
TTTGATTAATTATATCTTTATATGTTACCATAATCACATAATTTCTTTTTATACTCCAGTCATCCTAACAATTTCGTAAATAATACAACCTTTATCCGAAACATTAGCCTTTTTCCCATTTGATATATATTTCCAGATACAAAAATAGTGATAAATAATTAATCTAAATGGAAACTACTTTATATATTAGTTTTCCATATTAATAATCTGATATCTATAAAAACTGCACTGCCATGCATTTGAGTTTACATATAAGAAATGACTATCCCATAGTAAACACCGGATTATCACCGGTACTTTCATGCTCATTATAACAAAATCCTTCCCATTCGAAAAGTTTAAGATGTTCAGGGTCTTCTATCCTGTTTTTCAAGATATAACGCGTCATTTCGCCGCGACACATCTTGGCATAGACAACCACTGTTGAAAGCTTACCGTTTTTGTAAACATGAAAATCAGGAGTTATTACTCTGACTTCACTGCACACACGTTTCCAGTCGAAAAGATCCTTCATCTCGCTACTGGCAAGATTTATAAGAATTCCTCCCTTTTTCTTAATTTCATCAATAAAGAAATCAGTCAAAACAGGTTTCCAATAATCAAACATTGTCACGTTACCCCTTTCCGGAAGTCTCACATCTCCTTCCAGACGATAATTTTTTATAACATCAAGCGGACGGAGTAACCCATAAAGAAAGGAAGTGATTAACAGATGTTCCTGTGCATATTTCAAGTCCTCATCCGAGAAATCCTTCACAGCAAGACGTTTGAACACCATACCTGTGTACGACAAAATGGCAGAAAGACCATTATTATCTTCCGAAAAGAAATTATGATATCTGAAGTAATTCTCGGCAGCAAGTTTGGAGTTTATTTTAAGCATTCGCCCTAGTTCCTCTTTATTGAATTGCGACATATACATCGCATTCTGCACAGCCTCGTTATAAAATACCGGTTTTGTGGTTAACGGTGCTTTTTGCTTACTTTGCGCTGTCATTGTTTTAGCGCAAGATATATAAACCAACATAATCAGAATAGTGTTTAATCAATATTATCTTTTATCTAATATCTAATCAGAAATATCTTCTGTGATGTTTCATAAAGTAATCTTATTGGGGAATATCAGTATATTCCTCAGATTAACAAAGATAACTCTTCTAATGAAACATTCACGTCATACAAACAGCAGCCGAGAGAATACTTTCAGAGAAGAAAAACATCCCGAAGCGACAAAAATCTAAATTCATTTATACATTTCATTTAAATCTTTCTCCCTGCACCTGTTGAAGAAATAATCCAGTATGAACCGGGCATTCTTCCTCACCAGCTCTTTACCGTGTTCCAGTCCTTGTGTGTTATTTAAGGCTGCATCCTTCAGGTATCCTCTATCAAGAAGTTCGCAAGCCAGTTCGTATGGTATCAATTGGTTATTTGTCAAGAAATTAAACGCATTCTTTTCTGCCATTTCCTTATTATAATATGGATTATCAGGAGAAGCGATACATTCACAATAGTTACGCACAACAGATATTCCTTGTTTAGGAGTAATACACAACATCAATACGTCATTTCCCGTATCAGGAATTTTCAGTCCTGAAGCTATTTTATATTTCATCTTGTTTGAAATGAAATCGTTCATCTCTTCTTTTCCTTTCAGGAATACAAAATGTTTTCCTTTAGTTGCCGCAACGAAGTCATCGTATGCCGCCTTTTTGTTAGCATCCGAGAGTTTATTCTTAATGTCATCAAGTTCCGGAAAATCTTTAATGCTATAGATATTCATAGCCCCGTTGTGTTGCCAATACTTTCCAAACTTGAACAGAGTTGTTGCAACTACCATATCACCCGGTATTAACTTTGGAGCGTTCAGTTCAATAGAATCTTTTGTTACTTTATAAGTTTCCTCCTTGCCTGAAACCTCTTTGAACACATAATAATCATCTGTATCGTCCGTCACCAGATAAAATGCTCTCATCCTGCTGTCCACATCCATATATGGTGCATCCACATGATTGACAGCCTGTTCCTCAAGAAGAAGTTTCAAATATTCAGGAGCAGTAATGGCAAGAAGAGGAGTTCTGCCCGACACCACGCTGTTCATCTTAAAGGAATATATCATCAAATCCATCGTACGGTCATCAAGTTCCTTACGCTTCCCCAATTCCTCCATCTGCTCGGACAGGCTATCCAAATAACATTCATAACAACCCATGTTGATATATGAGTCAAAATAGAACCACTCTACTTTATTTCTGTATTCAATGAAATCACCCTCAGTCAAATAAGAGAAATCAAAGAAATCCTGAAGTCTTTCATTCACCGGAGCTGTCTCGAACTCCTCGTCGAAGATATCGTATATTTCATTTGCCAATGCCAAAATACCGGTATTCTCAGGATTATAGATTTTCTCCCCTATTTTATCTCTCTGAAAGCAATGCCACAGAATGAAGCGTACGTCTTCCACATTTATTTCGTCGGGATAATAATCTTCGCCCGTTTCATAGAAAGGCAATCGGCTGCCATAGCGTTTTTCGCACTGCGAAGTGAATACCTGCCAGACACCGGTCTGCGAAATAATATCTTCAAACCATCCGACAAGAAATATCGCCGTGTCTTCGTAAATCTCGTCTTCCGGCTCTGTTTCTCCCTCCATTATGTCATAATCATATAACAATTCAATTATTCTATTTACCAATTTACAGTAATAATTGTCTGTCGCATCGGTTTTTGTATATGGATGCATAGACACCCATTCTCTAGGATAAATTTTTCTCATTATTACCAGTTTTTGATTATATTCAATAAATATCACGCCAATACCTCATTCACAATCTGCAACATCTTTTTGTTGTTAACCTGTGTTCTGAAATGTACTGTATAACCTTGCGAAGAAAGATTGTCGAAAAACACCTTGGCACACTCTATCTTGAGATTTTCCAATCCACGGGTTCCGGTCATATTGTCAACATCTTTAGACTCCACTACTATGTTCAGTTCCTTTTCACCATTTTTCTTTTTTACCACATACATAAAGTCTGGGCTATAAGTACCTCCTGCCACAGTAGGAATAGCTATACTGTTTCGCGGAATCTTGCCATAGACAACAACCTCGGCTATGTCAGCATTTATATTTTCCAGTTCCAATGGAGAATCAAACGCCTTAGTATTATACAGATATTTTGCCATAGGCTCTCCTTCTACTACCTTTGTACCTATCCTGCCCTGAGCTATTTCTTTTCTTACTGTGCCATCACTGTAAGTCAATGCCGTCGCTCCGATATTTCCATTCGTCTTTTTATATTTGAAATGCCCCATCAGGTTTTCCGCCTTCCATTCGGCAAATTTACTGATTATAATCCCAGCCGACTGCTCATTAAAGAAGGAGTTCTTCAGTCTACCATGCTTTTCCACATAATTGTTTAACGCACTGTGCAGCACAGGTATGGGAATATTGGTAGCCAACGAAATACGTTTCAGGAATACACCGTATGGCAGTGAGTTCTTTATCGTATATTGCACTCCCCCATCCATAAGAAGAGACATCTGTTCGCCGTCACTCTTCACCACATCCCTATGACTTGTGATGACCTGCTCGGAGAAAACACCTTCCGACTCTAAAATATATGTCAGAGCATCCCGGATTTTTGAATTAAGTTCTTCTTCATACCAGATGGTATATCGCCTGTTCAGAATACTCCACAATTCGCTGATTTCCTCAAAACGAGCTTTTCGTATTCCCACAGGCTTGTTTTTCAACTTATTATTATCCTTAATCTTGTCAGATACAACTCCCGAACGGAACAACGGATATTCATCGAAGAATTTTACCCTGTTTTCAGGAACCACGGAAAGCATATCCGAATCATCGGGATCCAAATACCTTTTCTTCAGAAGTTCTGCCATAAGATCTCTCTTGTCCACTCCCATTTTTGCAGCTATCGCAGCAATATGCCTGAATGAGATAAATACAGTTTCAGGAATCTCGCTGTTGATTTGCTCTACTAATTTGTCGGCAAAATCAGCTTCAGTGAAATCCACTATATAGTTGAGCATGAAATCCTCGTTCGAGATTCTGTTGCCACACTCATCAACCGGGAGACGCAATCCACGGCCTACCTCCTGAAGTTTAGAGTTGTCACTTCCGCTGGAACGGAGCTTGGCTATGGTGAATACGTTGGGATTGTCCCACCCTTCCTTAAGCGTCCATTTGGAAAAGAGAAATCTTCGCAATATATAATTACCGTCTTTATCCCTGAAAGAAAGAAGTTGCTTCTTACCGTTGAGGATATCGTCCACCTCGCGGGCTATATCCTCGTCCGAGGAACTGTTGTCCTGCGCAAAATATCCCGCATGACAGGCTTTTATATCACTAAGGCTTGCTTCAAGAAAATCCCTATATTCATGTTCGCTGTCGCTTAGTACGGCTATTGTATCTTCAAGTTTTTCTTTCAGCAACCGCTCAAAAGTACGCAGCAGATAAGGTTTCTTGCCGTCGGAACTTTCTCTATACGACGTAATATCATCAATAAAAAAAAGAGCCAAAGTCTTGATTTTAAACTTCCTTCCACTGAAATTTGAGCGTTCTGTCTCAAAATGCCTTTCCAAAGCGAGGCGGAGCATCTGTTCCTGATATGAATTCATGTATATGTCCACATCTATCTCCTCTCCTACATTTTTCGTCAGTCCGTTGGAGAGTTCTATACAGTTTCTGTCTATGGATTCTATCATGATGCCGCTGAACTCTTCCGCCATTACGGACAGCGAATCACCGACATGCAGATGAAACGTACGTGTAGGCTTGTCAGCACTTCTGTACTGGAATGTAGCCACGTCATTTTTCACTACGGACAGTAGTTTCACCTTTTCATTCTTCTTTGAAACAGGCTCGAAATGCTCCTTTGCAACCCCCTTTATCAGTCCCTGATTGAATGCCTGGCAGGCGTTAAGGTCATAAAGCAGGTTTTTATATTCCTGAATAGCCCTCTTGGTCTTACCTTTACCAATAGTAATTTCCGGGAAAGTGGCACCAAAACGTATTATACACTGTGGTGCAAGCTCATCCATTATCACACCGAAGGCTTTCTGTTCGCGCGAAAACTTGTGCGGTTCGTCTATTATGACAAACGGCCTTGTGGCACGCAGAGCATTAAAAGGACGATAAAAGCCCTCTACAACCGTTCCGTAATCATCACGGCTAAGCATATAACCTTTAGCCACTTTCAGCAGCTGCATATTAACCAGAAGAACATATATCTTGTTGGAATTGCGGCTTGAGCCTTTTACGAACTCACTTACAGCCGTAGGGAAATACTGCCTTCCCTTTTTCTTGTTCTTCGCAGGCTCCAATGTGAGCAATTCTATTTCAGCTTCATATCCGCAGACATCGCGGAAATGACGTTTCACTGCATAATCACCCATAAACTGCCTTGCTCCTGCCTTTATGGGAAGTGTAGGCACAGCCACTATGAATTTGTTGATACCGTAACGTTTGTGCAGTTCGTACATGGCATGGGTATATACATACGTCTTTCCCGTACCTGTCTCCATTTTTATATCCAGATTCAGGCACTTACTGTCATAACTGTATCCCTTGTATTCCACAGACAATCCATTGGCATCCTGAATATTCTTTATATTGGCTCCTACACCGTCTATATATGTAGTTATCTGCGGATTGGCATAATATACCGATGGCGACTCTATAGTGGTCTTATGAAACACATCGGCTATAGCATCCACGGCTTTCTGCTGATGTGGCAACGATGGTTGAAGTATAAGTTCCATATATATTTATGTCAATAACGGATATCAAAATTAATACGCATATTCTTTTCTCCTGCCTGGACTGTCTGCATATTGTCTTTCAGTCCCTGCTGCTCGTTCCACATCAACGCATAGCCATATACCACTATATTCTGCGGATTGAATTCGGCCTCTGTCTGATATTTGTCAAGCAGTCCTCCTACAGCCTCGTTCGTAAGTCCGGGATTAATAATATAGAGGTGGTTAGGCATACAGTAAACCTCGTACCCGTCGAAATCGAGTGTTTCTATCTCCGGAGTCAATCCGTAGCCGTCCCTTACAAGCCATGTGGCAAGAATGGTAGGTACACCGAACTCATCAACAAGCGTTTTGTCGCCAAATATATATTTCGGGTCATAGTTTTCCATTTTTTCCACTGCTATGTCCGAAGGTTCTTGCAGAGTATAATGCTTGAATCCCAAATCGCCGTGGAACAGAGGATTTTCCTGTTTTATCTTGTTTGCGGCACGCTTGATGCGCTCCATACCTATTTTGTCTATGGTTCTGAAACCACATTTGAAAGCTTCAGAATCCTTTTCACACAACTCTTGCAACTGAACCAATATAAAAGTCCTGTCACCACCATCTTCAGAATTTTTCTTCATTAAAGCATGAGCCGTAGTAGAAGACCCTCCAAAGAAATCAACAATAATGGAATCTTTTTCCGTAGCTATAGTAATAATCCTATTCAATAAATCAATTGGCTTTGGAAAATCAAACACTTTTTTCCCGTCAAACAAATCCCTGACTTCTCTTGCAGCCTTCTTATTGCCCTCAAGGTCGTTCCATAACGGTGAAGGCCTTTTGGTTCGCCCATCAAGATAATATTTAACATACGGCCACCAAACTTCCTCATTATTGCGCATAGTCTTTTTCCAAAGAATCATATTGTTTTTCACGAGATTCTCATACGAAGTCTTCTCTACACGCCAACGACTGTCATACCCTGCAGTAGCTGTAGGATACAAAATTTCTCCATCAGGATTTTTTATTCCATAATATAGATTAGGACGATCTTCACGTTTATCATTAGAGCCTGTCTTTCTCAATTGGTCATAAGCGTAAAAGCCCACATCATCCTTATCCTGGAAACGCTTTTTGTCTTTTTCAGAAAGTTCCAGTCCGTTCAATTCATAACCTTCCTTCCTTGAATATACAAGAATATAATCAAAAGAACTTCCAAGTCCGCCACTATCCTGCCCGGTAGTCTGACCGGTAGACCTGACGATATTACCAAGAAAATTCTCTTCCCCAAACACATCGTCACACAACAGCTTCAGATTACTCTGTTCATTATCATCTATGGAAATAAAAATCACACCATCGTCTGTCAGCAAATCTCTGGCAAGCACAAGGCGTGGAAGCATGAACATCAGCCATGCAGAATGAGTGGCCGTGCCACGACGTGTCAAATCAAGAATTCTAATCGCCTGTTCCTCAGAAATACTAAGTTTGGAAGACAGTTCTTCGGGAGTAAACTTGAAAGAATCGTTATATACAAAACCATCGGAGCCTGTGTTGTACGGAGGGTCTATGTAAATGCACTTTATGCGTCCGGCATAAGATTTCAGCAAATGCTTCAACGCATCTATATTGTCACCGCTGATATATACGTTTTTGCTGTCCTTGTTCTCGGGCATGCTGTTATGTTTTTCATCAGGGACAACAACTGTTGTGGTATCGAGCGAAGCCAACAGTCTGGCATAATTCTTACCCAAAAAACGAAGTTCATACCCCTCATCCGTCACATTTATCTTGTCTTTCAAATATTCTTTAAAACGTTCTATATCGAAAGAACCGTCGGCATGGAAGCATGCTGGAAAATTTTCCCTCAGCACTTCCACTTCTTTAGCTCCGAGGGTGACATTATTATTCTTTTCAGTTATATCCTTTATCATTATTCATTTGAGTTATTATGCGACAAAATTAATATTTTTTTTACATATCTGTCCACCATATAAACACCAACCTAGCTTCAATCCTCGTTTAATTCCTCAAAGAAACCTTCCACACCGCCTTCAATCTGCTTACCCCAATCCTCTATCTGTTTTGAAAAATCTTTCAAGGCGTTTTTGGTCATTTTTGCATAAATCCTGCCTTTCAGCTTTCCTATCTCCTTCAGTTCGTCATCGGTAAACTCGTATTTCGACATTTCCTCTTCAATCTTCTCATACTCAGAAGCTATCTTTTCCCAATCTTCTTCCGTAAATTCATCATACCTGTCTTCCACCTGTTCTACCAGCGAAGACAGATGTTCTATCGGAGTTTTTGAGGTTTCGCATGACGAGATACATAACGAAAAAGCTATTGCAGCCAGGAATACATTAAATTTATTCATAATCAATGGTTTATATTTGGTTCTTAATATACATCGGCATATTCACTGTTCCCACATTCTTCAGCACTCCGTCTGCTACAAGAATTTTCAGAGTGCGCAAAGCTTTAGACTTGTTGAAACCAGTCAGCTTTTCAAAATCCGCACGGCGCATGAAACGGTTATACACAAAGTATCTGTCAATCTTGACTATTATATCAGCTTGTTCCATATTTCCGGAATGACGGGAATCATCAATATCATGTTCGAAATGAACCTTATTAAGCATTTCTAGCAATTTCTTGTCGGGAACAAAGCGGATACCTTTTACCTTTATGTCTTTGGAAGATACATATTTAGGATCTACATCGGGAGCGCATTTAAGACTGAGATTAAAACTGCCGATACCCTCCAAATTGACAGAATAACCCTCGCTGAAGGCATTATAGAATTCTGTCTGCAGGGCTGTCAGCACTCCCCATACATCAGAAGCGGTAAGGGAACATTTCTGGTTTACTCTCTCACCAAGGTTTCTTGTATTCACAACTCCTTTTGATATTACTTTGGCATGTAGTTTACGGGACGTAACTCCCTCTTTTTCAGGATTACTATACAAATCAAATTTTACAGGCATACTTTTATTCTTTTTATGTTTTACGCTTTTCAATTAAAAATTCCATATCAAAGATAGCGGAACACGTACGTGTAACGCGCGGAACACGAACGTGCAACGAGCGGAACACAAACGTGTAACGCGCGGAACACGAACGTGTCACGGTAAATATGGCAAGAAATTTTGACATAAGAAAGCATCCGCAAAATAAATATGTTTCGCCATGCAACAATTAACAATTAATAACAAGGGGTGGAGGATTTTTTCATTACCTTTGTTTTTAAGTACAAACTACACATTTTTATATGCAAAACAGTGACAGCATCATCATAATTCCTACTTACAACGAGAAGGAAAACATTGAGAATATAATCCGTGCCGTGTTCGGACTGGAAAAGTTTTTCCACATCCTTATTATAGAAGATAACTCGCCGGACGGAACAGCAGACATAGTGAGAAGGCTGCAGAAAGAATTTCCGGAAAGGCTTTTCATGATTGAAAGAAAAGGTAAACTGGGACTAGGAACTGCATATATCACAGGATTCAAATGGGCTATAGAAAAGAAGTATGACTATATTTTCGAAATGGATGCCGACTTCAGCCATAACCCTAACGACTTGCCAAGACTCTACAAGGCTTGCCATGAAGACGGCGGAGATGTGGCTATCGGTTCAAGATACATCAGCGGAGTGAACGTGGTTAACTGGCCTATGGGCAGAGTTTTGATGTCGTACTTCGCATCCAAATATGTGAGATTTATCACCGGAATACCTGTACACGACACTACTGCCGGATTCAAGTGCTACAGACGTGAAGTACTTGAAACCATCGATCTGGATAAAATCCGCTTCAAGGGATATGCTTTCCAGATTGAAATGAAATTCACTGCCTACAAGTGCGGATTCAAGATTATAGAAGTGCCGGTTATATTCATCAACCGTGAACTCGGAACTTCTAAGATGAACAGCAGCATATTCGGTGAGGCTGTGTTCGGAGTAATGAAACTGAAATGGGATAGTTGGTTCAAAAAATATCCTAAAAGAAAAGGTTGTTAGTTTTCAGACATTGGTTATTAGTTTTTAGAATTAGAAATCTAATCAATTAGTCAATTCTTAATATATAAAGATGAAAAGAATTTGGATAAAGAATGCTGTCATCGTGAACGAAGGCAGACAGTTTAAAGGCTCGGTTGTTACTGAGGATGAAACAATATACAGAATTATCGAAGGCGATGCTACGCCTGAATGTGATATAAACGAGACCATTGACGCAGAAGGCTGCTTCCTGCTTCCTGGAGTGATTGACGACCATGTGCATTTCCGCGACCCTGGACTTACACACAAGGCTGATATGGCTACAGAAACCGCTGCGGCTGCTGCCGGTGGTGTGACTTCGTTCATGGATATGCCTAACTGCAATCCGCAGACCACTACCATCGAGGCTCTGGAAAACAAGTTTGCCGATGCCGCTACCAAGTGCGTGGTGAACTATTCTTTCTATTTCGGGGCAACGAACAATAATGCCGACCAGCTTAAAGATCTTGACAAGACTCATGTCTGCGGCGTGAAACTGTTTATGGGCGCAAGTACAGGCAACATGCTTGTGGACCGCATGGAAGCTCTGAAGAAGATATTCTCCGAAGCGGGAATGCTGATTGCAACTCACTGTGAGGACCAGACCGTGATTAGCCGCAACACAGCCGAAGTGAAAGAAAAGTATGGCGAAGATGCCGACATTTCTCTTCATCCGATAATCCGCAGCGAGGAAGCTTGCTATAACTCATCATCTCTTGCCGTGAGACTGGCTAAAGAGACAGGAGCGCGTCTTCATATCCTGCATGTAAGTACAGCGAAGGAACTCGAACTGTTTGAGGATAAACCTCTGAAGGAAAAGAAAATCACTTCGGAAGCTTGCGTTTCGCATCTTATGTTCTGCGATGAAGACTACAAGACTCTTGGCGGACGCATAAAATGTAATCCTAGCATCAAGACACGTGCAGACCGTGACGCTCTGAGAAAAGCATTGAGCAGCAATCTTATAGACGTGATAGGTACAGACCACGCTCCTCACCTTCTCTCTGAAAAACAAGGCGGTGCACTGAAGGCTGTATCGGGTATGCCTAGCCTGCAATTCTCATTGGTAAGTATATATGAGCTTGTCAAGGAAGGTGTATTGTCAGTGGAACAGCTTGTACAGAAAATGTGTCATGCTCCTGCCGAACTGTATCAGATTAAGGAAAGAGGATTTATCCGCGAGGGATATAAGGCAGACCTGGTGATACTGAATCCTGACCATGAATGGACTGTCACTGCCGACTGCATAAAGAGCCGCTGCGGATGGAGCCCTATGGAGGGAAGAAACTTCCATTCCAAGGTTGAGAAGACCCTGGTAAACGGAACCGTGGTTTACGAAAATGATACCGTAAATACTGCCCACAGAGGTCAGGCACTGGTATTTAACAGATGATTGTAAAATTAGTTTTTAGTTGTTAGTTGTTGGCTATTAATTCCATCCGAATGGCTCTAACAACTAAAAACTAATATCTAACAACTTTTAAATTCTAATTAATAATGCGTACAGACATCACAGTAAAAGAATACTACATACACGAACTGGCTGATTACATAAACTGGATTTACTTTTTCCACGCATGGGGATTTCAACCCAAATATTCGTCTATAGCCGATATTCATGGCTGTGACGGCTGCCGTGCAATGTGGCTTGTATCTTTCAAGGAAGATGAAAGGCCAAAGGCTTCCGAGGCAATGCAACTGCACAAGGAAGCACAGAGAATGCTAAACAGTCTGGACGGACGCTTCAAAGTTTATGCCATGTACCGCCTGATGGATGCCAATTCGGACGGCGACAATCTGATAATGGAAGGGACAAGATTTCCGCTGTTAAGGCAACAATCAAGAGTTAAAGACTCTGACCCGTTTCTGTGTCTTAGCGACTTCGTCAGACCTGCATCCTATGGTATGACTGATACTGTGGGATGTTTTGCCACCACAATTGACCCGGAAATGGAAAAAGAATTCGAAGACGATGACTACAAGCATATGCTATGCAAGACTTTGGCTGAAAGACTGGCTGAAGCGGCAGCAGAAAAGATTCATGAAACAATCAGAAAATCGGTCTGGGGATATGCTCCTGACGAAAACCTGAGTGTGAAAGAGCTGTTGGATGAAAAGTATTGTGGAATACGTCCTGCTGTAGGCTATCCGTCACTTCCCGACATTTCGGTGAACTTTCTGCTTGATGATTTGTTGGATATGAAGCGTATCGGAATAACTCTGACTGAAAACGGTATGATGCACCCCCATGCTTCGGTGAGCGGACTGATGTTCGCGCATCCGCAGTCAAGATACTTCAGTGTCGGAAAAATAGACGAAGCGCAACTTGCCGACTATGCTGAGAGACGTGGCAAGACTGCCGATGAAATGAGAAAGTATCTGAGGGCAAATGTTGGGTAATCAGTTGTTAGTTGTTAATTTTTAATTCTTAATTATTAATTCTTAATGATCTTACTTAGAGTTGCAATATTTTTTCTGCTGATGCTGTTGTTACCGGACTGGTACATACACCGTGTATATATAAGGTGTAAGAAAAACAAGCTTTACAGCAGGCTTCTTTGGTGGCCTACTATAGGTCTGCTACTGCTGCTGGCTATCTTCATAGCCTTACACGACATTCTGCACGACTATTTCGGCATATACCTTATCGTAACTTTATGTTTCTGCATTCCAAAACTGACGTTTGTATTATTCAGCCTTATACTGAGGGGTATCAATAAGATTTCTGGATTGAAAATACCTCACGCAACCATATCTACCCTGCCTGCTCTGGCTATGCTGGGATATATTCTTTTCGGAGCAATAAAGGGAAAAGAAAACTTCAAGGTAAGGGAAGTAACATTCACATCGGCAAACCTGCCTGAAGAATTCGACGGCTACAGGGTTATGCAACTCTCTGACATACATTCCGGAAGCTGGAAAGGAAATCCGGAAGCCTTGAAAAAAGCCATAGACTTATGCAACAGACAAAACGCAGATTTGGCTTTGTTCACAGGCGATCTTGTAAACAGCCGTTCCGACGAACTTTTAGAGTTCACAGAAATTTTCTCTGAACTGAAAGCAAAAGATGGTGTTTACTCCGTATTGGGAAACCATGATTACGGGACATACGTCAAGTGGAATTCCGAAGCAGACAGGATTGCAAATATAGATTCTCTCATTGCCCGTGAAAACAGAATGGGATGGAGAATGTTGAACAACAGTCATACCATCATCAGAAGAGGTAATGACTCTATAGCAGTGATAGGAGTAGAGAATAGCGGACGCCCGCCCTTCCCAGACTATGCCCGTCTGAAAGAGGCCTCAGCAGGCACCGAAGGTATGTTCCAGATACTGATGAGCCACGACCCTACCCACTGGCGCAGGCAAATTCTACCGGAATCGGATATTGAACTCACACTGTCGGGGCATACACACGATATGCAGATTACGTTCTTTGGGTTGTCTGTATCATCGTTCATTTATCCTGAACACAACGGCATGTATATGGAAGGAGAAAGAGGACTTTACGTAAACATAGGACTAGGACACGTACTGTTCCCGATGCGACTTGGAGCATGGCCGGAAATAACAGTAATCACACTAAAGAAAAAATAACAGAAACTCAAAAACTCATAAATATGAAATTATTGTACATTATCTATCAGATTTGCATTGGTTTGCCGATATTCCTTGTAACAACAATTCTTACGGCACTGACAACAATGATCGGATGCCATCTTGGCAACGGACATTTCTGGGGGTATTATCCCGGAAAACTCTGGTCACAAATAACATGTTACACTTTACTTCTGCCTATAAAAGTAAAAGGGCATGAAAATATAGACCAGAAACAATCATATGTGTTTGTAGCAAATCATCAGGGTTCGTTCGACATCTTCCTGATATACGGTTTTCTGGGAAGAAACTTCAAATGGATGATGAAGAAAAGCCTTAGAAAAATACCATTTGTGGGTAAGGCATGCGAATCAGCAGGATTTATCTTCGTTGACAAATCTGGACCTAGAAAAATACACGAAACCATAGAACAGGCATTCCATGTGCTGAAAGACGGAACTTCGCTGGTGGTTTTCCCTGAGGGAGCTAGAACATTCACCGGACACATGGGTATTTTCAAGAAAGGAGCTTTCCAGCTGGCAGACGAACTTCAGTTACCGGTCGTTCCTTTGACGATAGACGGCTCGTTCAATATACTTCCGCGTACTGGAAAACTGTTGTCATGGCATCCTATGAAGCTTACCATCCACAAGCCTATTTTCCCAAAATGCAAAGGTCCTGAAAACATCAAGGAGCTTATGGAAGAATCGTATAAGGTAATAGAAAGTGCGTTACCGAACGAGTATAAAGGAAAAGTTGATAATCCTGACCAATAAATCTATAGCATAAAAAAACAGCTCCGGCATAAGGAAATAAATTCCAATATGCCGGAGCTGTTTTTTATATAAAATCAATCTGAATTGATTACCATTCTACGAATTTGCCACGAGCTCTGCGTTCTGCAAGAATTTCTTTCAGACGTTTGTTCTTCTCTTTAGCGATGTATTTACGTCGGAAGATGTTAGGGATGGCAACTCCAAGGGAAATACATAATATCACCATACCGGAAGTAATACCGCTCTGTATAGCCTTCATCAAGATTGAAATCTGTTCAGGTGATTCCACATTCATATTGATGATACCGAAAAGCATACGATACATAAGCACTCCAGGAATCATAGGAATGACAGAAGGGATAGTCAACACGTGGTTTGGACAGTGGAACCAGTGTACAGCCTTGATAGCTATAAGACTTACCAATACAGAACCGGCAAACGATCCTATCACGAGTCCCATATCAAGACCTATATTGTCTGTACTTGGACCGAGGTTCACAAAGTTACGTGTACAAACAGCTATTATACCTCCTATGGCAACAACCCACAACAGACGGCGTGGTATATTGAATATCATAGAGAATCCCATTGCTGAGATGGCAGCCGCTATGGCATATTCAATATAATTGTGGTGAGGAACCATACTGATGGTCGGGAAGAAATTTTCAATATGACATATCTTAACGGCAAATGCTATACCGAAAGCCATGGCAGAAACCATAAGCAATGTATTGACCGCACGTACTATACCGACCTGAATATAATTGTCCAGCATATCATCAACAAAGTTTATCAACGGCACTCCCGGTACAATGAACAATGCACATGCCAAAAGCGGATGCCATGGAGTGGTTGTCCACGAAGCAGGCAATAATGTAGATGCCCATGCCAACATTGTAGAAATAAAAGCAGCTATAGCAATACCCATGTAATGATTTAGACCTGACTCATTACATTTGGCACGTACTCTCATACCGATAATGGCAGCTATTGACGCATAAAGGAAAGCAACCCAGTCGCAACCGAACTGGATACAGAATCCACCGCAGGCAAAACCGGCACCGACAGCAACCTGCCAAGGAGTATAGTTACGCTTGCGTTTACGAATTTCTTCCAGCTCCTCTTCATATTGGTCAAGGGTGTAGTCATTCTCAATTGCACGCCATGACAATTTGCTCACAGCCGATATGGCAGTCATGTTCACTCCATGACCATCTATCCTCTGGAATTTTGTGAATGAGTAATCACCATCACTCACATTTACCATAAGCATTGTGAAGCTGACATTGATGTGAAGTTTTTCTTCCGGAATACCCAGGAAAGCGGCAGTACGCTTCATATTCCTTACCACACGGTTAGTATCGGCAAGACTCTCAACCAGAAGTTTTCCGGTGCGTAGAAGTAAATCTACTCTTCGATGAAGCAACAGCTCATCGTGTACTTTTTCAGTCGTCTGAAGATGTTCCATATAGTCAAGTTTTGTTTTCGGCTGCAAAGGTATTAATTATTCCTATTTTATGTGTATCTTTGTAGCGCAATATTATACAAAAAAATATCCGGATTTGGTAAGAAACAGAAAAATCACATATCGTTTCCACAGTTTTGTGGAAAAATTACACACCTTTTAATAATAAAAACTACTTGACAATACATTTTAAACAGTTTATTTTCAGCAAATTAGATTCTCCGTCTCAATTATGGCATATGGATTGCCATTAATTTAACGGCATCTAAAATATTAACAGATTTGTATATGAAACGATTTTTGACAAGAAAGGACTTGAAATTCAAGAAGAAACAAGCCATTTACTCATGCATCTGCATTGTCTTAGTAGTAGGTCTTTATTTTATCTTCAACAGGAAAGAAAAACCTGTCGTCGAAAGACCTATAGTATGTGTGCAACCTGTCGTACAGGAGAATGTTGAAATCTATGGAGACTATGTAGGACGAATCAGGGCACAACTTTTCGTTGAAGTAAGAGCCAGAGTAGAAGGCTTCCTTGAAAGAATGCACTTCGAAGAAGGTAGTTACGTTAAAAAAGATCAGATACTTTTTGTTATCAATCAGGACCAATACCGCGCAAAAGCCGATAAGGCTAGAGCACAGCTAAAGAAAGACGAGGCTACGGCTCTGAAAGCCAAACGTGATTTGGACCGTATCCGTCCACTTTATGAGCAGAACGCTGCCAGCCAGCTGGACTTGGATAATGCCATAGCCGCATACGAAACAGCAGAGGCAAGTGTAGGTATGAGTAAGGCTGACCTAGAACAAGCTGAACAGGAATTGGGATATACAATCGTACGCTCTCCTATTTCAGGACATATCAGTGAAAGACTTGTTGACCCTGGAACTCTGGTTGGTACCGGAGGTAAATCATTGCTAGCTACAATAGTAAAGAGTGACACCGTAAACGTGGATTTCAGCATGACAGCCCTTGACTATCTAAAAAGCAAGGAAAGAAACGTTACTTTTGGTCAGAGAGACACTACACGTACATGGAAACAGACAGTAACAGTTACACTGCCGGACAATACCGTATATGAGCATAAAGGTTTGGTGGATTTCGCGGCTCCTCAGGTTAATCCAAAGACAGGTACATTCCAGGTAAGAGCTGAACTTCCAAATCCCGAACATGTTCTTCTTCCAGGACAGTTTACAAGCGTTAAGGTGCTTCTCGACGTAAGAGAGAATGCTACAGTTATTCCAAAGAAATCACTTATCATCGAAAAAGGCGGATCATACGTATTCGTGATGCGACGTGACTCCGTAGCTGAAAGACGTTTCATTGAGATAGGTCCGGAATTCAAGAACGATGTTGTAGTGGAAAGAGGTCTGGCACCGGGAGAAATGATTGTGACAGAAGGTTACCACAAGCTCACACCGGGAGTGAAAGTACAGGTTGCTCCTGAAGATATAAGCCAGGAGGAAAACAAGGCTGACAATGACAGCAGCACTACAAGCAAGTGAAATTAACACAGAGGTAAACTAACCAAGCTACACATTTATGAAAGTAAGTTTCTTTATAGACAGGCCGGTATTCTCGGCTGTCATCTCAATACTTATTGTCATAGTAGGTATCATAGGATTGATGATGCTTCCTATCGACCAATACCCACAGATAACTCCGCCTGTGGTTAAAATCAGCGCCTCATATCCGGGTGCGAGTGCCGTAACCGTTTCTCAGGCGGTGGCAACTCCTATCGAGCAGGAACTCAACGGTACTCCGGGTATGCTTTATATGGAATCAAACAGTTCGAATACAGGTAGTTTCTCGGCTACTGTCACTTTCGACATTTCAGCCGACCCAGATATGGCATCCGTTGAAATACAGAACCGTGTGAAACTGGCTGAATCAAGACTTCCGGCGGAAGTTGTTCAGAACGGTATCGAAGTGGAGAAACAGGCAGCCAGCCAGCTTATGACTCTGACTCTGATGTCTGACGACCCGAAATTCGATGAGATTTATCTTAGTAACTTTGCTACACTATATGTACTCGACCTTCTTCGCCGTATTCCTGGTGTAGGCCGTGTATCGAATATCGGTAGCCGCTATTATGCAATGCAGATTTGGGTTGATCCGGCAAAACTTGCCAATTACGGACTGACAGTGCAGGATTTGCAGAGTGCACTTAAAGACCAGAACCGTGAATCGGCAGCCGGAGTACTCGGTCAGCAGCCTATGTCAAACGGTATCGACATAACTATCCCTATCACAGCTCAGGGACGTCTTTCTTCGGCATCCCAGTTTGAAGAAATAGTTCTTAGAGCTAATCCTGACGGTTCTCTCATCAGAATGAAAGATGTGGCAAGAGTTTCTCTTGAAGCATCATCATACAGTACCGAGAGTGGAATCAACGGTGGTAACGCAGCGGTACTTGGCATATACATGCTTCCGGGAGCCAATGCGATGGAAGTTGCACAAAGAGTAAAAGATACAATGGAGGAAATCAGCCAGACATTCCCTGAAGGTCTGGAATACAATTTCCCGTTCGATATGACAAACTACATCTCGCAGTCTATCCATGAGGTGTATAAGACTTTGTTCGAAGCCCTGTTCCTGGTGATTGTGGTGGTGTTCCTGTCTCTTCAGAGCTGGAGAGCGACGCTCATTCCGGTCGTGGCAGTACCTATATCGCTTATCGGTACATTCGGTTTCATGCTGATATTCGGGTTCTCGCTCAATATGCTTACACTGTTGGGACTTGTACTTGCAATCGGTATAGTAGTGGACGATGCCATCGTGGTGGTGGAAAATGTGGAACGAATAATGGAGGAGGAAAAACTCAGTCCTTACGAAGCCACAAAGAAAGCTATGGAAGGTCTTGCCGGAGCCGTAATCGCAACATCACTGGTGCTGGCTGCGGTGTTCGTACCTGTAAGTTTCCTTTCCGGTATCACAGGTCAGTTGTACCGCCAGTTTACAGTGACAATCGTTGTGTCAGTACTTCTTTCCACAGTTGTGGCATTGACATTAAGTCCGGTGATGTGTTCTCTGATATTGAAACCTACAGATCCGGACAAGCCTAAAAACAGAGTGTTCAACTGGATAAACAAATGGCTGGGTATCGGTAATAACCAGTACGTGAAATATATAAAACGTATAATCAAGAATCCGCGCCGCGTAATGGCAGGTTTCGGTATGGCACTCATATTTATATATGTGTTCCACAGATTGGTTCCTACCAGCTTCCTTCCGGTTGAGGACCAGGGATATTTCACTGTAGAGCTTGAATTGCCTGAGACTGCCACACTCGAGCGTACACGCAAGGTTACCGACAGAGCAATTGAATTTATAATGAAAGACCCTGCTGTGGAATATGTACAGAATGTTACCGGTACCAGTCCGCGTGTGGGAACAAGCCAGGCAAGAAGCCAGCTCACAGTTATCCTGAAAGAGTGGAAAGAACGTGACAATACTACGATAGACGAGGTAATGGACAGAGTTCAGAAAGAGCTTTCTACATATCCTGAAAGCAAGGTTTACCTTTCTACACCACCGGTAATTCCGGGACTTGGTACAGCCGGAGGTTTCGAAATGCAGCTTGAAGCCAGAGGTGAGGCTACATACGATGATCTTGTGCGTGCCACAGACACTCTGATGCATTATGCTTCTATGCATAAAGAAATTGCAGGTCTGTCATCGTCACTGCAGGCTGAAATTCCACAGTTGTATTTCGATGTTGACCGCGACAAGGTGAAACTCTCAGGAGTACCTATGGCAGATGTATTCTCTACGATGAAGACTTATACAGGTTCGGTTTATGTGAACGACTTCAACATGTTCAACCGTATCTACCGTGTATATATACAGGCTGAAGCTCCTTATCGTCAGCAGCGCGAGAATATAGGTCTGTTCTTCGTAAAAGGTTCGTCAGGCGATATGATTCCGCTTACAGCACTTGGAACAACAGATTACACAACAGGACCTGGTAGTATCAAACGTTTCAACATGTTCAACACATCAGTTATACGTGGTACAACCGCCAATGGCGCCAGTTCAGGTCAGGTAATGGAGATATTGGAACAGATAGCACGCGAAAAACTTCCTGACAACATAGGTGTGGAATGGAGCGGTCTGTCATATCAGGAAAAACAGGCAGGCGGACAGACAGGTATTATATTATCACTTGTATTCCTGTTCGTATTCCTCTTCCTTGCGGCACTATATGAAAGTTGGACAGTACCTATCGCAGTATTGATTTCACTTCCTGTTGCAGTACTAGGAGCATACGCCGGAGTAACATTATGCGGACTTGAGAACGATACTTACTTCCAGATCGGTCTTGTAATGCTTATCGGTCTTGCTGCAAAGAATGCCATCCTTATCGTGGAATTTGCTAAAGACGAGGTAGATAAAGGCAGAGATGTGGTAGAATCAGCCATACATGCGGCACAATTACGTTTCCGCCCTATCCTTATGACATCACTGGCATTCATACTTGGTATGCTTCCTATGGTATTGGCTACAGGTCCGGGATCTGCAAGCCGACAGGCAATCGGTACCGGAGTATTCTTCGGAATGATTATAGCCGTTACAGTAGGTATCGTGCTTGTACCTTTCTTCTTCGTAATGATATATAAGGCTACAGGCAAAATGAAACAGAAACGTATCAACATAAAGAAAGCATAACTTATGAAACATATAGCATCTATATTAAGACTGACGATCTTCTTCCTAATGGCTTCCACTATCTGTGGTTGCCAACTAGGAAAGCACTATACACGTCCTCAGATTGATATGCCAGAAGTGCTTGACAGCATGAGCATGGACAGTACATCAATGGGTGATTTCCCTTGGGAAGAACTTTACACGGACACTACACTGCAGGCTCTGATAAGAAAAACACTTGAATACAACAAGGATATGCTTATAGCCGGCGCACGTATAAAGGAGCTGGCTGCCATGAAGCGTATCGATTGGGCCAACATGTTTCCGGCTATAACCAACAGGATTTACGCCGAAGAGGAAGAGGAGAATTATGGTGGAAACAACCGTAAACCGGACGACCAGTTTGATATTAAACTCGGTGTTTCATGGGAACTTGATTTATGGGGTAACCTACGCTGGGCACGTGATAAGAGTATAGCTGATTTTATGGGATCTATAGAAAATCAGCGTGCTCTGAAAATGAGTCTCATAGCACAAATGGCACAATCATATTTCGAATTGGTGGCATTAGACAATGAATTATCCATAGTTCGAAAGACCGTCGATGCCAGACGTGAAAGTCTGTATCTTGCCAGAATCAGATACGAAGGCGGGTTAACAAACGAAACAGCGTTCAGACAGGCTCAGGTGGAATTAGCCAGGACTGCAACTCTTATTCCTGATCTTGAAAAGAAAATATCATTGAAAGAGAATGAAATAGCTTTCCTGACAGGCGAATATCCACATCATATAAACCGCTCAGTGCTGCCTGAAGATGTATTGCTACCGGCGACCCTACCTGTTGGTTTGCCATCGAGTCTTTTGGAAAGACGTCCTGATGTAAGACAGGCTGAACAGTCGCTTATCGCCGCAAATGCAGCAGTTGGAGTGGCATTCACAAATATGTTTCCAAGACTGACTCTGACAGCATCATACGGAGCTGAAAGTGAGGAGTTGAAAGATATATTCAAATCTCCACATCACCTTATTACCGGTTCGCTCATTACCCCGATATTCAATTTTGGAAAGAATCGTGCGGCACTAAAAGCAAAGAAAGCCGCATACGAGCAGGCCACATACGCTTACGAAAAAGCTGTACTAAACGCATTCAAGGATGCAAGAAACGCAATCGTGGAATTCAACAAAACACGCGATATATACGAAACCAGATTGAGACTGGAACAGGCTTCGAAAAGTGCTCTTGACCTTGCCGAACTGCAATATATCAACGGAGTAATCGGTTATATCGACTTGCTGGACGCACAGCGTGGTTATCTGGATGCACAGATAGGATTGAGCAATGCAATACGCGACAAGCAGATTACTCTGGTAAATCTCTACAAGGCTCTTGGAGGCGGATGGTCACAGGAGGAGAATAAGAAAAACCGATAATTTAGAATATGTTTATTTGCCATTCAGGCGGTGTTCAGAGAACGTTTAGCAAACGTTAACCGAACATCGCCTGAATTGTCTTTTACTGTGTCTTTCCCTAATCTTGGTTGACTGTTATAAATGGTTTCTAAATGGTTATTAAACGATATCTAAACGGTATTTAATTGAAGAACTTTATACCGATAAATATAGTTCTAGGCTGTGTAGGACCGTAGAAGTATTTTGAGTCACGTCCTATACCTTTATCCAAGTCTTTCTGGAAAGCATTGAACATATTGTTCACACCACCGTTCAACTGAAGTTTCAGATGGTCGTTCAATACAAAAGTATAGTTCAGTTTCAAATTCAGTTCCATGAAGTCCGGAGTCTTTTCAAGAACATCTTTCTCTATATAACCGGCAAAGTGAGGTACCAACATACGTCCTGTATATACACCAGACAATGAGAAATCAAAATTTTTGTTTTTGAACGGAGCCGAAGTAAACGTAAAATAACCGTACAGGTCAGGAGTACGCGTCATCTTCTTCGTTGGTGCCACATCGGTATCCTCACTCCAGTAAACAGCCTCTGTGTATCTGCTCTGCTGTGCGGTAAAACCTAACTGCAACTGGGCATCCCTGCCATGAGCAATCTTATAGTCGATATTGGCTCCATATACTCTCGCACCACGTCCGTTGCAACGCTCCTGTATGGTAGTTCCCGGCTGATCGCCCTCACCTATATTTTTAAGATAGAAGACATCGTTAAGCATCGTATAGAAACCTTCAATCAAAAGGTTTGACTGGAAATGACCAAACGAAGCACTCCAATCTACAGAGCCGCTGAAACTGTTTGAGCGTTCAGGCTTGAGCCCTTCCGCCAGACGGATAATCATAGCCTCACCACCTACGGCTGCCACATGAAGGTCTTCATCGTACGCCTGTGGAGCACGGAAACCAGTTGACCATGTCAGACGTCCCTGCACATTATCCTTTGGTTTCCACAAGACATTCACACGCGGACTGAATATAACATTATCCACAAGATTATGCTTGTCAAGACGGAATCCTGCCAATAAAGTGAGTTTATCCATTTTCCACTCGTTCTGAGCGTATGCGCTGGCCACTTTAACATCCTGTTTCAAATCGCGGTTATATCCTGCCATAATGTCATGCAATGCGTTGTACTGATACTCCAGACCACCGGTGAAAGTAGCCGGAGAGAAAAGGCACTTATCCATATTACCTACATACATTGCTCCACCTACTGCAGTCAAATCGTCTGTAGTTCCGTATGCCTTTCCAGGGTCATCAAGTTCCTGTGTACCATAATAGCTGTTACGGTCGATATGCTGAACAGAACCGTAAACAGAGAGTTTATGACGGTATTCATTGAAGAATACATCGTATGTCAGACCACCGCTGTTTATTATATGCTTGGTCTGCTCACATATATCTGCTTCATGAGGCTGCAGATTAAAATTGCTTCCACCGCGTCTGAATTCATTTGTAGTATGATATTCCAGGCTGATACGGCTGAAATGAGTCGGGCGGTAATAAGCTCTGAGTCCGAATGTATTCATATTCAGTTTTCCCAATTCCGAGAAACCGTCACCGTCAGCATCGTACGGATTTCTGTTTCTATAAGACTGATACAATGCTATACCGTATGTATTGTCAGAAGATACGAGAGAGGCATTCGCTCCCATATACTGTTCCCAAGATTTTCCACCAAGATTGGACATATTGGTAGAAACCTGAAATGAATTGTTTACAGGATCTTTGGTTATGATATTGATAGTACCACCTACAGCATTTGCACCGAAAAGAGCCGATCCACCGCCACGCACTACCTCTACCCTCTCTATCATATTCACAGGAATCTGCTCTAGACCATACACTCCAGACAATGCGCTCATCACCGGACGGCTATTGATAAGAATCTGCGAGTATGGCCCTTCCAGACCATTAATACGTACCTGAGGGAAGCCACAGTTCTGACAATTATTCTCCACGCGCAATCCTGACTGATAGTTAAGCGACTTTGCCAAATCAGTAGAATTTACCATTTCGAACAGTTTATTGTTCATCACATTTACCACAACAGGAGCTAGTTTCCTGCTTGTTTCATTTCTGTTGGCAGACACCACGACTTCATCAGTCATGATAGTTTCTTCCGAGAGGACAAAATGCACATCTACAGTATATTCATCGCTCACACTCACCTCTTTAGTCTGTTGTGCATACCCGACAGAATTCACTTTCAACGTATATTTACCTGCAGGAACTTTTTTCAGCTTAAAATATCCGTCTGTATCAGTCACTGTTCCCTCACCCGTTTCAACAATAATGACTGTAGCATATGGAAGACTATTTTCCGTACCTTTTTCTATTACATGACCTGTAATTACGTTACCCTCTTTCACTGGGCTGTTATCGACCCCTGCCGCCATACTGACTATGGCGCACACAAGAGCCGAAATGAATATTGATAATTTCTTCATTTCTTTATTGATATAAATTTGATAAAAAGTTACAACGTATTTATTCCATGCCTATACAGAAATACAGGCACGAAAAGACAGGACACCATATATGGTGCCTTACTATACAAATAGAAATGAAGAATAAGGAGGTGCGCGCAGACCTATACCGGAATCAAATTCCGGCAACAGACATGTAGGAACATGTTCTGTATAATCAATAAGGAATACAGGTTGAAACGGTGTATCGACAATCAAAGGTTCCGAAGCTTCCAATGAATGGAAATCAGTAAGAAAATGAAGAACCAGAGTCTGTCCGGCCGTATGTGAATGCTGATCCGAGAATGGATGCGAATGCACTATCATTACGCCGTTCACCACGTGTACATGGGCATAAGCAGAGACTATGGCATAATATGCCACAAACACAGTAAGAAACAGCGAGACCGTTATTCTAATCCATGCTCCAGTGCTTTTTGTCATAACTCTATTTATACTCATTATAAATTGCGCAGCAAAGATAAGCAAAATATTAAAGCATTCAATGTAATGGAACAAATTTTATGCGTTATATAATAAAGATGCCATGATAAAATCATATAATATGACATTATCATGGCATTCAGAAACTATTTTACATTAAATCTGACAATAGCCGTAACATATCAGACAGTAGAGTTTCACCTTAGAACAAAGAACATATCATACTGTTTACTTTTACCAACATATACCACAGTGAAACTTTATCGTTATCCATCATTTTCCATCGCTAATCTAGTCTTTGTTTACGGAAGCGGCAAGCATACTTAATGTTTCATATTGTCACATTAAATTAAAATAAAAGCTACACGGTTACCAATAAAAACCTTAGTCTTTTTACAGATAAATCCATAATGATATTTGCATTTACAAAAATATCACGACGAAAGAACAATGGCTCGGACATTATCGAAACAATGTTGCTTCAGATCAGAAGGAGAAATCAAGAAGTCAAGCACTCCTACATCCATAAAATTCAGGATGAAATCATCACCTTCGAACGAATCTACCTGCAATAAAATCTGCCAGTCCTCATAAGGATGATCCCAATTATCCCATTGTCTGAACTGCGGTTCTGCCAACAAAGCATGCTCGTCCGAATCATCATTTTTACTTAGACTGAAATCGATCTTTATCTCATTGGGAACAATAAACTCTGCATTTCCATTATCAGGCTTTACCTCGCGAACACCTTCCGACATAGGGAAATATATAACCTTAACAGCATTTGAATTGCTGACAACACCTCCAATGGGAGTTGCACTATTATAATCGCCAATATAACTTCCCATTATTGCAAAAAACGACAAAACACCATTATGAGGAAGAATATTATTTATATCGTACGGAGCAACATCTGCAAGATTAATCTGGCACAAAAAATTATAATTACATTTATTCCCTTCTTCATCCACATATTCAGGAAAGGAATAATCCGAAGGCAAATCAGGATTTCCCCAAAATCGTGAAGTACCGCAAGGCAACTTTTCACCAACATTTGACAATATAAGATGAACAGGTATCATAGTATTATCTTTTTAGATATAAAATATATATTACGTATATAAACAAAAATAACAATTATATTTATAATAATGAAGTTTTAGAACAAAATATTAGAAGAATTGTTGTATATTTGTTATAAATATACAAAAACGAGACCGATGATAACAAAAGTAACAGAAAACGATGCAGCCGAAATAGCTGCCATATATAACTACTATATACGCGAAAGCGTAGCCACTTTCGATACAGAAGAATGGCAAACAGAAAAGATGGAACAACGTATCATTACATTGTCCTCATCTTATCCATATATTGTTTACCGAACAGAAGATGGAAAAATTGCCGGTTTTTGCTATGCCCACCCATGGAAAGAAAAAGATGCATACAGCCGTACACTTGAAACCACTGTATATGTATCTCCAGAACATACTGGATGCGGAATAGGACAGAAACTAATGGAAGAACTGATTGATATTTGCCGTAAAAAAGGTTTTATGACACTCATAGCATGTATCACAGAAGGAAATGAAAACAGTTTCAGGCTACACCGAAAATTAGGATTTAAGCAAGTATCACATTTCAAGAAAGTAGGAATGAAATTCAACCGGTTTCTTGATGTGATAGATTATGAGTTAATTCTTTGAATAAAATAATTTATAAGAAGATACAAATATGTACGAAGATTTATTCCAAGTAAAATCAAACGACCTCACTCCTACGACAGGCAGAATTCTCATAGCATCGCCACTCATAAACGATTATCATTTTCAAAGATCCGTAGTAATGCTGATAAATAGCGAAGAGAAAGGTAATCTTGGGATAGTTCTGAACAAAGAACTAAAGGTTCAGATGTCACTCAATGAACTTGTACACGAACTGGATGATGTCCCAAGAATTCCTCTATACAAAGGAGGTCCCGTGAACCGATACAATTTATCTTTCATCCATGACATTCAGGAGATAGACCAGTCCATACCTTTGGGAAACGGCCTGTTCTTGAACGGAAGTTTCAACCTGATGCTTAAATATATAAAGCAGGGAAATCCTATAGAAGGCAGGGTACGCTTCTATATGGGACTTGCAGGATGGAATGAAGGACAGCTGCAAGCTGAAATAGATAATGACACATGGATTATAAGTAATCCACGAAAAGATATAATTATGGGAGAAGATATCGGTAATATGTGGAAAAATAGTCTGGATATAATGGGTGAGCCGTATAGTACATGGTCCAAATATCCGTTGATACCATCGATGAACTGATATCTTATAATTACAAGGCGGCTATCTTCTGATATAAGCACACATCATAATATTTATTACCTCTTCTGATCCACGATTTGAGTACGGCAATTTCTGTAAACCCACACGAATCAAACACAGAACGTGCCGCAACATTATCGTTTCGGACATAAGAATACAACTGATTTATCCCTATAAATCCGAAACAATGTGCTTCCATTCCGGAGATTGCCGCCTTTGCTATACCCCTTCCTCGAAACTCCGGCAACACGACAATTCCAATCTCTGCCTTATTATTTCTGACATCGAAATCGAACACATCAACCATTCCTGCTATTCTTCCGTCCTGAAGCTCTATCATCATCCTCAATTGCCTGTCTGTAAAAATATCATTAGTATTCTCGGCAATATACTGCTTCATCTGGTAGCGGGTATATGGTCCTGTATTTTCGCTACTATGCTCCCACAGCAAAGGATCATTCTCCACAGCCAGCATTATTTCCAGATCCTCAGGCTCCGGTGCACGAAGAATAATGTCGCTCATCATAAATCCTCCCATTCTGTTTTCTGCAAGTCAAGTTCAGAAAGCATACGTCTTCTGCCAGGAATGCATAACATAGTAGCCAAGACTGCCATGCCACCACAAAGAATACCTGTAGTATCCATTGTCCAATAATAAAGCGAGATATTGAACACTGCAACAACAAGCAGAAGTATAATTCTAACCTCGCTCCAACGGCGATAACTCTTCAAGGCTTTTTCTATATTCAGGTTCTTTATATACTTTGTCAGAGACAGATTGAAAATACGAAGCGACATAGGAATAAGACATATGGCCAACAAGACTCCGGTCAGCTGTGCCACATATTCCGCATTGGCATTACCCACAAGAGCACCCTCTTCCAATACCTCACATTCATATCCTGCAATAAGAGCAATAATAACAACCCATGCCAATATAAATTCAATCTTTAATAATCTCAATAATCCTTCTATTTTCTGTTCCATCACAATTCCTTTTATTACATTTTTCCCGTAAACTCAATTCTGTTTACTATAGAACGTCCCAAAGTAACCTCATCTGTGTATTGCAGTTCGTCGCCTATCGAAATACCGCGCGAAATCACGGACACCTTCACATCAAGTCCGTTCAGTTTGCGGAAGATATAGAAGTTCGTACTGTCACCCTCCATAGTAGAGCTCAATGCCAGAATTATCTCTTTCACTCCACCGGCCTTTACACGATCCACAAGACTGTCTATCTGCAAATCATTCGGTCCCACACCATCCATAGGAGAAATCACACCGCCCAGCACATGATACAATCCGTTAAACTGCTGGGTATTCTCTACAGCCATCACATCGCGGATATTTTCAACCACGCAAACGATTGAAGAATCGCGCGACGGTGTGGAACATATCCGGCAGACATCCGTATCCGAAATATTATGGCATACCTTACAGTATTTCACCTCATGCTTTAATGTGACTATCGCATTGCCGAACGCCTCTACAGCCTCGGTGTCCTGACGCAAAAGATGCAGTACAAGACGCATCGCAGTCTTTCTTCCTATACCCGGCAATCGTGAAAACTCGTCAACGGCCTTTTCCAAAAGTACCGATGGATATTGTTGGTTCATTGTGTCTTTTTTTTGAGTTTGTTAGTTTACTTCAAGCCGCAAAAATACAAAAAATCTGATTATCTTTGTGCTTTAATTTACTATTAACATGAACGGCATATTCATTCTAATCACAATAATAATCTATTTCGGAATATTACTTGGCATATCGCGTATAACAGCCCGCAGACATTCGGACAACGATGCATTCTTCCGGGGCAACCGCCAGTCACCATGGTATATAGTATCATTCGGAATGATAGGCGCATCACTGTCCGGAGTAACATTCGTTTCTGTACCAGGCATGGTGAAAAATATAGACATGACCTACATGCAGACATGTATGGGCTTCTTTGTGGGCTATCTGATAATAGCTCACGTACTCCTCCCCCTATACTATAAGCTGAACCTTACGTCAATATACACATATCTGGGGCAAAGGATAGGCAGATATTCATACAAGACGGGGGCTTCATTCTTCCTCATATCAAAAATGTTAGGAGCAGCTGCCAGGCTCTACCTGGTATGCATTATCCTGCAACACTACGTATTCGATGACTATAACATACCGTTTGCCGTGACAGCCATAGGAACCGTATTGTTGATATGGCTATATACACACAAAAGCGGCATACGTACGATAGTATGGACAGACAGCCTTCAAACACTGTGTCTCCTACTTGCCTTGGGACTGATACTATATAATGTGGCAGACAAGCTGAACCTGAATGTAGGCGGAGTGATAGACACCATAAAGAACAGCAGCGAAAGCCGTATCTTCGTTTTCGATGACTGGCAGTCGAAACAGAACTTCTTCAAGCAGTTCTTCAGTGGGATATTCATAACCATAGTAATGACAGGACTTGACCAGGACATGATGCAGAAGAACCTCTCCTGCCGTAATCTTAAAGAAGCACAAAAAAATATGTACTGCTACGGAATATCTTTCGTGCCGGTAAATCTGCTTTTCCTTTCATTGGGTATCCTGCTCATGGTAGCAGCCACACAGATGAACGTAGCCATTCCGGCTAAGGGCGACGACCTCCTTCCGATGTTTGCAGCAGGCGGTCATCTGGGATATGCAGTACTGGTTTTCTTCACCATAGGAATAATAGCGGCAGCATTCTCCAGTGCCGATTCCGCTCTAGCGGCACTGACAACAAGCTTCTGTATAGACATTCTGAATACGGACAAATATAGTGAAAAGAAAGCCGAGAGAGTAAGAAAAATCACTCATCTTGGCATAAGCATAGTGTTCGTGGCATGTATTCTGATATTCGAAGCCATAGACAGCCAAAGCGTGATAGACACTATATATACGCTTGCATCATATACCTACGGTCCTCTGCTGGGACTTTTCTGCTTCGGACTTTTCACCCAATTAAGGCCACGCGACAAATATGTACCTTATATAGCAATTTTATCACCTGCCATATGCTACATAATAGACATTCTCACATTCAATGCCACAGGATACAAGTTCGGTTACGAAATGCTGATGTTCAACGGTTTTCTCACATTCATGGGACTTGCCGCATTGAGTTTGAGGAAGAAAAGGGTAAGTTGTTAGTTTTTAATTGTTAGAAAATTTATAAAAGACATATATATGGAAATAAAAAGTGCAGAATTCACAATAAGCAGCTCAAGAGCTGATATGTGTCCAAAATCGGATATACCGGAATATGCTTTCATAGGCCGTTCCAACGTGGGAAAATCCAGCCTTATAAATATGTTGACAAAGAAGCCGAAGCTAGCCATGACTTCATCAACTCCTGGTAAGACTCTGCTTATCAACCATTTCCTGATCAACAAGGAATGGTATCTTGTCGATCTTCCTGGATATGGATTTGCATTGAGAGGCAAGAAGATGATGGAAAAGATCAAGAACCTCATAGAATACTACGTTCTTGAGCGCGAACAGCTTACCTGCCTTTTTGTACTAATAGACAGCCGTCATGAGCCTCAGAAAATCGACCTTGAATTCATAGAATGGCTTGGCGAAAACGGTGTTCCGTTTGCAATTATATTTACCAAAGCCGACAAACAGACTGTAGGCAAGACAAGACAGAACGTAAACAACTACCTGAACAAGCTGAAAGAGCAATGGGAAGAATTGCCTCCTCATTTCATTTCTTCATCTGAAAACGGTACAGGCAGACAGGAGATACTTGACTATATAGACGGTATCAACAAATCACTGAAAGAACAATAAAAAATTAATCCGCTATATACTTCTTTGATAGATGTATAAAGCGGATTAATTTTTATAATCGTTTTCTGAGCAAGAAATACAAAACATTACCTACACAAAACGTACATCTTTCAATATCTTCTTCATCACATTACGTCTGGCCGTCTTCAGTCCTGAAGATAAAGACTCAGCAGATATTATTTCAAGACAATTGCTTAATTCAGACAGAAGTTCCGGAAAGAACCTGCACTGCTCGTATGCCAGCTTCATACACAAAGCACGATTAGAACACGATTCGTGAGACGATTGTATAGTTTCAAAACAGAAATCGATAAAATCGGTACGCAAAGTGTCACATTCAAACGGCTGCCTTAACAGAAGAGTGAGAAGCAAACGTTTCTTTCCCTCATGCCTTTCAGCTATAGCCTTATCAATCAGTTCGTCATGCTTTGCATACAGCCATTTATTGTTCGACAGGTCAAAATAGGTAAACACCCACACGGCATTATATGAAACCCTGACATCCTCATCAGATATCAGGGTATATAGTTCTTCTTTCAGACTGTCGTTGTCCATACCTTGAGTGAGAAAACATATCTCGTGTATGTCGTCCTGACTCAAACGCTGAAGGAGTCTCTTACGGAAATCCATATCCTATCCCTCAATTTCGCTGAGTTCCATCCAGCGCATGGTCTTCTCATCAATCTCGTCAGTAAGTATCGGCAGACGTTTCGACTTTTCAGTAAGTTCGTCCACACTCAATGTACCACTACAAAGAGCATCTTCTATAGCCTTCTTCTCCTCTTCCAGTTCAGCTATTTCCTTTTCCAGTTGCTCAAACTCCTTCTTTTCTTTGAAGGTCATGCGGCGCTTGTCGTTCAGGCGTACTTTCTGTGTCTTCTCCTCCTTTGGTTTGGCAGCTTCCTTTTCGCGATCCTGCTTTGCAAGTTTCCAGTCGCGATAATCAGAATAATTACCCGGGAAGTCACGAATATCACCCTGACCGTTGAACACAAGGATATGATCTACCACCTTATCCATAAAGTAACGGTCGTGGCTTACCACAATAACACATCCCTTGAAGTTCTGAAGATATTCTTCCAATACCTGCAAAGTCACAATGTCGAGGTCATTCGTCGGCTCGTCAAGAACAAGGAAATTAGGATTACGCATAAGTACAGTACAGAGATACAGACGTCGTCTTTCGCCACCACTCAACTTATACACGTAACTGTGTTGAGTCTCCGGAGTGAAAAGGAAATGCTGCAGGAACTGCGATGCTGTAAGCCTCTTGCCGTTACCCAACTCTATCACTTCTGCAATATCAGTTATCACGTCTATAACCTTCATTTGCTCGTCAAACTGAAGTCCTTCCTGCGAATAGTAACCGAAACGCACTGTCTCACCTATATCCAGGCGTCCGCTGTCAGGCTTTTGCAATCCCATAAGGATTTTTATAAAGGTTGACTTTCCTGTACCGTTGTTTCCCACGATACCCATCTTTTCATATCGCGCAAAGACATATGAGAAATCGTCAAGAATCTTCAAATCGCCGAAACTCTTATAAAGATGATCAGCCTCAAATATCTTAGAACCGATGTATGAAGCCTTCACATCCAGCTTCACGTTCGAATCGTTCATTCTTCTTTTAGCTACCTTCTCCAGCTCATAGAAAGCCTCCTCCCTATATCTCGCCTTGTGTCCGCGTGCCTGCGGCATACGGCGCATCCATTCCAACTCGGTACGGTAAAGGTTGTTGGCCCTCGCTATTTCCGCATTTGCGGCATCTATCCTCTCCTGGCGTTTCTGGAGATAATAACTGTAGTTTCCTGTATATGAATATACCTGCTTGTTGTCAAGCTCGATAATCTCGGAGCATACACGGTCAAGGAAATATCTGTCATGAGTCACCATAAGCAGGCTCAGAGTACCACGTTTGAGATATTCCTCCAGCCATTCTGTCATATCGAGGTCCAGATGGTTGGTTGGCTCATCAAGTATAATCAAGTCCGGCTCTGTGATAAGCACATTGGCAAGAGCCACACGTTTGAGCTGACCTCCGGACAATTGTTTTATTTTCTGATTGAAATCCCTGATTTTCAACTGCGAGAGAATCTGTTTTGCCTTCCTTTCATAGTCCCATGCCTTTTCGTGCTCCATGCGTGCCAGCAAGTCCTCCAATCCGGGATTTCCTTCGGTCTCCATACATTTCTCATATTCTTTTATGAGCTGCACCACAGGAGTACCATGATAGAAACATGCCTCAAGCACAGTTATATCGTCAGGGTAATGCGGACTCTGTTCAAGATAGCCAACACGGAGGTCGCGACGAAAAGTAATCTTTCCATCGTCATAGCCTTCCTTTCCGGCAAGAATGTTAAGCAAAGTAGTTTTTCCGGAGCCGTTCTTCGCTATCAGACCAATACGCTGTCCCTCGGCCACTCCGAAAGATATTGAATTGAATAGAACCAAATCGCCAAAGGATTTGGTAAGATTTTCTACCTGTAAATATGGAGTCATTTGAGTTTTGTTTATAGTTGACAAGGATACAAGTTGACGAGTTGACAAGGTTAGCATCCGGACGGAGAGCCTTGTCAACTTGTAGCTATAGCCTTGTAATCTTTTAATTATTTATCGCCTTTTCAACCTCAGCCTTGATTTTATCGAATTCAGCTTTCAGACTACATGACTTACCGTTCTTAACCCTGCTCCATACCAACTGCTGCGGATACACCATAACATCAGTTTCGGCAAACTTCAGTGCAGGATACTCTTTCTGTCCGTCTATCACAGTCACCCATTCCATACCGTCCATTTCATTTACCAGTATAGCTCCGAAAGCCATTCCGAAAGACTCCCAGGCCTGACGCTGACTGTTGTTGAATTTGCCGCTATCCATCACCTTCTGAATGCTTACAATATCAGCCTCTGATGAAGTAAAATCTTTTGTAAGCTGTTTCTTGATAGTCATCACAGCCCAGTCGAAACTCTCGTTTATGGCATTGATTTCAAGTACACGCACAGGGATAACCTCTTTCCAAGGTTTCTCTCCCTCGCATCTCACTTTTAATGAATTTATAATATTCTCGGCAGGCTTTATGCTTTCTCCTTTGGCTACAGTGAAAGAACATTCCACAGAGATGTCACCCCTACCTGTAATCCACAGATGCGAAGTGTACCAGTTTCCGTTTTCCTGGAAATTCTCAGTTGAATAGACACACGACCACTCTCCCACCTTCACCAGTCGTGAAGTACGGTTGTTCTTCAATTCATAGTCCATACACTCTTCGGCATACTTCTTGTCCTGCCCTTTGAAAGCAGAGATTCTGAAATTACCGTTCCACTTTTCAGGATTGTAAAACAGGAAGCTGTCTTCTGTATCTTCAAACTCGTTCCATCCTGCCGGATATTCCAGCGAGAACCATGAACCGGGAGAAATATATTTCATATATGAGATAGTTTAGATGTTAATACTTAATTCTGTATGCAAATATAATGCTTTATAAGATAAGATAAAAAACTTTTATCCTGTGAATATGATTTTTCGGGCTGATATAAAACTGTTTTTGCGCTGAGAAAATCTCTAAATATAACTTGTATTTATACAAATTACAGTGTGATTTCTATAAACCACAGTGTAGTTTGTAAAACACAAGTTTGGTTTATAGAAAATAACAACACAAAACATATTTTCTATAATATGAAAAACTTTATAAACACATTCGACAAACATGAAACTAAAGCATCTCTAGTGGTTACAATACGAGATATGCTCTGGCAAGAATTACCGGAAAGCTATCCTGACGAAAGTATTACTTATTACCGCGATGCGGTGTTCAACTATATCAGTCAGAGATATGGAGGAATGGCATAGTCCGAAAAATATTTAAACAGCATTTAAACGGTTTTTAAATACCGTTTGAATGCCGTTTGAATTAAAATTACATTTGCAAGCCTTTTGCAAAACATTTGCAAAGCAATAACCCATCAATACTCTATCACCATTCCGTCGTAAGTCTGATGCATGTGCTCCGGCAACATTTTCTCAACATCTGCATGCAGACCTATATGATGGCTGGCATGTATGAAATATGTTTTCTTTGCAGAAATATTTTTTGCGCGCTCAATAGCCTCCGGAAGGCTTTGATGTGTCCAGTGAGGTTCAAGACGGAGTGCGTTCATTATGAGACAATCCAGATTTTCCAGAAAGACATTGCTTTCTTCAGGCATTTCAGTCATATCAGTAACCCATGCCATATCTCCTATTCTGAAAGCGAGGATAGGCATCTTGCCGTGCATGACTCTGAAGGGAGTGATTTCCACAGTATTGCCATGCATTCCTTCCACAGAAAACGGTTTGCCTGGTTCTATCCTATGCAGAGGTATTCTGGGAACACCCGGATACGGATGTTCGACAAAACAATATGGTATGCGCTGCTGCAGGCGTTCGGCTGTATAATCTTCGGCATAGACAGGCACATCCTTGAACTGGCAGAAAGGACGAAGGTCATCAAGTCCGCCCACATGGTCGTAATGTTCGTGGGTGATAAGTACCGCATCAATAGGTCCGAAATCCTCCAGACGCAACATCTGCTCACGAAAATCAGGACCACAGTCTATCAAAATCCTTACTCCGTCAACTTCTACCAGCCCTGAGCACCTGAGACGCCTGTCGCGAGGGTCGGTACTGGTACACACCGGACATGTACACCCCACTTGAGGTACTCCGGTAGATGTTCCGCTTCCTAATATTGTTATCTTCATAATAGTCAATTTGTATTTTTACTTAAGTTCAACGTTATAAAAGTGACATGGAGCATTAATTTCTATAACTTCTATAACTTCAAAATTAATTAATATAATTCACCTCCGGATGTATATCCACTCCGAACTTATCCTTTACTGACTTTATTATTTCATTTGCAAGATTTGAAATGTCATTTCCTGTAGCGCCACCAAGGTTTACCAAAACAAGGGCCTGTCTTTGATATACTCCTGCTGGTCCTATGTTGCGTCCCTTCCATCCGCAACGGTCTATCATCCATCCGGCAGGAACTTTCACCGTATTATCATCCACAGGATAATGCGGCATGTCAGGATATTCCTCCTGCAACTGTCTGAACTTCTGCGCTGAAACCATAGGGTTCATAAAAAAGCTTCCGGCATTACCTAATTCAGATGGTTCCGGCAATTTGGAACGGCGCACATCTATTATTACGTTTCGCACATTTTCCAGCGAAGGTTCAAGACCTCTTCTTTCCAGCTCGGCACTGATATTTCCGTATGAGAGATGATATTCGGCTTTCTTGCGAAGACGGTATGTGACGTATGTAACAATGTACTTTCCTTTAAGTTCTTCCTTGAAGATACTATTACGGTAAGAATAGCGACATTCACCGTTTGTGAAGACACGTTCGGAAGCATCAGAGACACTGACTGTGTGAACTTTCAGGATTATATCTTTTGCCTCAACTCCGTATGCACCTATATTCTGTACGGCAGACGCTCCCACTTCTCCGGGAATGATTGAAAGATTTTCTGCTCCATACCAACCTTCCGATACGGTATATGCCACAAAATCATCCCACACTTCGCCCGCTCCGGCCTTTATGTCTATCCATTCGTCAGATTCATCTTCTATGCTGAAGCCTTTTATTGCAGAATGTAATATTGTGCCTTTGAAATCGGAAAGGAACAGAAGATTACTGCCACCGCCAATATGCAGCAAAGGCAATGCAACATCACGTGATGCAAGAAATGATTTAAGTTCGTCAACGGATGAATATTCCACAAAACGGGATGCCTTGACATCCATTCCGAATGTATTATATTTAAGTATAGGATAATCTGTATATTCTTTCATTATATATAGGTTATATTTATCAATCGCCCAAATCTTCAAATTTATAGAGTTTCCATTTTCCGTGAACTCTTCTGAAATAAAGAGTATTGCTTAATCCGTTACCAAGACCTTTGAATTCTACGATTTTTGTATTCGACTCTTCAGTCTCTTTCTGTCCGTAACGGATATTGGTAAGTTTTTCTGTCGGCATTGGAGGACGGAAAGCAAACCACTGACCTCTTTCCAATGTGGTCTCAAGAACAGAAAATTCGTCCTCGGGGTCAACAGTGGAGAACAGCAAAGGTTCCGACAATCTTTCAGACTGGAAAATCGAGTCGGAAGCAAACCGATGATAGAAATCATAGAAATCTTCTCCTCCGTGTTTTGTACGTGTCATCTTTTCCTTATTTACCGCTTCCAGATACCAACGGTCGTCCTTCAGTTCGAAATAATATCTCCTGATATGATAATCCGACAAATAAATCCAGTCTATCTGAACGCTCGTTGTTGACGAACCGTTCTCAAGTTCCAGATCTTCTTCCTTGTCGAATATCACAGTGTATAACTGGTCAGAGTCAAACATCGGATCGAAAACCCATTCATCGGAAGTAAGCCTTGTCACTGCGGTATCATCATAGAAAGATACCGGAAAAAGAATACGAGAATGCTGGAATTCCTCATCGGAAGTGAAATAATAAAGAAAATCGATGAAACTGGCATCGGCAGTGGTTGGCACCACTTCATCTACAACAATCAATGTATCCGATAATCCCTCATCGGATGCTAAAACAGAATCGGCCTGCACCAGTTCAATTCCCTGTTCGTCCGACAAAGATTCGGACCTTTTCTGCTGCCCTACACACGACACAACCATGAGCAGCAGGACATATCCCAATAGAATATTTTTCATTTAATTATGCCTAATATAAAACACGCTACAAAATTACCTATTTTTTTCTTTCTTAAACGAATATAAGTCAAGTTTTCTTTTTTATTAGCTGAAAAAGGAAATATTTCAGTTTAAATACTTAACTTTGCGCCAATGTAAAATACTTAAAACAGTAATATATGTTAGCAAAAATAGAAGAGTTACTAAAGGAAATAGAAGATTTAAAGGCTTCGAATGCAGAAGAACTGGAAGCTCTGAGAATAAAATACCTTAGTAAGAAGGGGGCTATCAATGCACTGATGGCTGACTTCAGAAACGTGGCAGCAGAACAGAAAAAGGAAGTGGGAATGAAGCTGAATGAGCTGAAAAACCGTGCGCAGGAACGTATAGCAGCTCTGAAAGAAGCTTTCGAAATGCAGGACAACGGTGCCGCAGAACTTGACCTCACTCGTACTGCCTACCCTATCGACCTGGGTACACGTCATCCGTTGAGCATTGTAAAGAATGAAATCATAGATATATTCAGCCGCATGGGATTTACCATCGCCGATGGTCCTGAAGTGGAAGACGACTGGCATGTATTCTCTTCTATGAACTTCGCTGAAGACCATCCGGCACGCGACATGCAGGATACATTCTTCATTGAAAGCCATCCTGACATTATACTTAGAACACATACTTCATCAGTACAGAGCCGTGTGATGGAAGTTTCACAACCTCCTATCCGCGTAATCTGTCCGGGACGTGTTTACAGAAATGAAGCTATCAGCTATAGAGCACACTGTTTCTTCCATCAGGTAGAAGGTCTTTATATAGACAAGAATGTTTCATTCACCGACTTGAAGCAGGTACTTCTTCAGTTTGCACAGGAAATGTTCGGCGAAGGTACAAAGATACGTCTTCGTCCGTCATACTTCCCATTCACAGAACCTAGTGCAGAAATGGATATCAGCTGCGATATCTGTGGCGGCGAAGGTTGTCCGTTCTGTAAATACACTGGTTGGGTGGAAATTCTTGGATGCGGTATGGTGGATCCTGCCGTGCTCGAAGCTAACGGAATAGACAGCAAGGTTTATTCAGGTTACGCATTCGGTATGGGTGTAGAACGTATAGCAAACCTGAAATACAAGGTGAAAGACTTGCGTATGTTCTCTGAAAACGATACAAGATTCCTGACTGAATTCGAGGCTGCCAACTGATAAACGGTACTTCGAAAACATATAATTTATATCAAGGCACGGTGACCGCAATATGGCGATTCCGTGCCTTTGGATTATAAAACAGGCAAATCACATAATATAGATATGAGCAAAGATAAACTTATCACACCAAGCTATTGCTGCATCCTGGCTGCTAACTTTCTGCTTTATTTCGGTTTCTGGCTGCTTATTCCGGTACTGCCCTTCTATCTTGAAGAGATATTCGGAGTATCAAACACCACAATCGGAATAGTGCTGTCATGCTATACCATTGCGGCTTTGTGCATACGACCTTTCTCCGGATATTTTCTTGATACCTTTGCCAGAAAGCCTCTTTATCTTGTGGCATATTTTATCTTCACGTCTATATTTGCAGGATATATGCTTGCTGGCACTCTTACCTTTTTTATTATACTGAGGGTTATACATGGACTGTCGTTCGGAATGGTTACCGTAGGTGGAAACACTCTGGTAATTGACATCATGCCTTCTTCAAGAAGAGGCGAAGGATTGGGATATTACGGACTGACAAACAACCTGGCCATGTCTATAGGTCCTATGTTCGGACTATTCCTGCACAATGCTGGAGCGTCATATACAACAGTATTCTCGTATGCCTTGGTTTCAGGAATACTGGGAATAATAATGGCATCGTGTGTGAAAACAGAATATCGTCCGCCCATAAAACGTGAGCCTATTTCGCTGGACAGATTTATTCTAATAAAAGGACTACCAGGAGGATTGAGCCTTCTGCTGCTCTCCATTCCATACGGAATGACTACCAACTATGTGGCTATGTATGCAAAACAGATAGGTATTACCGCAGAAACGGGATTGTTTTTCACATTCATGGCTGTAGGAATGGCTGTAAGCCGTCTGTTCAGCGGTAAGCTTGTGGATAAAGGAAAAATTACAGAAGTAATAATGGCAGGTATGTACCTTGTATCTTTCTGTTATTTCGGACTAACGGCCTGTGGATGGACTATTGAATGGAATTACATGTTTACTACCGTATTCTTCTTCGCAATATCACTTTTGCTTGGAATCGGTTTCGGTACAATGTTTCCGGCCTACAATACATTATTTGTAAATCTAGCCCCGAACAATCAGAGGGGTACTGCGACAAGTACTTATCTGACATCCTGGGACGTAGGTATAGGTATCGGAATGCTGACTGGAGGAAGTATTGCAGAGATCTCGTCTTTCAAATATGCCTACCTGTTTGGCGCCGTATTAACTTTGGTTTCTATGTTCTATTTCAAATTCAAGGCAGGACCTCATTTCATCAGAAACAAAGTAAGATAAGGGATATCAATCTTTATAAGTAAAAACATAAATGTGCGAATATCTTCCGTTTATCTCTGTAACCTGTGATGATATTATAAAAGAACGGAAAAGTCCGATATTGTCGCAAATAAATCCGGGAATGTAAGGTGAATATTGTTCTATATTCTCGGCAACCTTATCCATATCTGCAACCATAATATAAGAAGCGTCTCTGGAGAGATTGGAGAGACATTGGTCAAAAATTCTATTCTTAGGTTTTGAAATGGCATTTGTTATACATGAATCTACCTTTTCATGACCGGAAACTATAAGGATACTGTCTGACGAAATATTATGGATATTGTCCAGACGTAAAGCTATATCATGAGAACAGCTGTCAGGTTCGTACATTGAGCCGCTAAGATATAAGACATCACTATTGAGATGAAGTTCAAACTCGCTCCATACATTATTGTTGTCTGCCAACAAAGGGAATGATGCAGTACGTCCGTAGAACGTCATATAATTGGCAGATTTTTTCATCTGATAGTTTTTGAAAACAGCATCGTTAGCCAATGAGGTGCCATCCTTGATAGCATCTATGACACGTTCAATCAGCATTTTATGATAACTTACAATTATATATCCATCACCGCTTAACACAGAAAGGAAGTTTGCTGTTTTACCCAACGGATATATTTCTATCTTCTTTCCTCTATATTCTTCAGTTTTAGGATATATATCCTGACCGTACTTCTGGCGAAGGATATCGAGCAAGAACTTATTTCCGCCACCTGCTATCTTAAAATATGCAACAACGTCTTTAGTAGAAGTAGAATTATGAAAACTAATCATAAGACGCTTGATCTGGTTTGAAAGATCATGCGTATTAACAGATGTGTACTTGGAAATGTCTGTAAGGATATTATTAATCAGTTCAGAGTGATGTAATGTATCAAGATCTATTGCATATGAGGTACGCGGAAATTCGCTGGTATAAAAAAAGATATTATCAGTATCAAGAACGCCATTACAATCATCAGGAACCAAGGCAAACATATTTACATCTTTACCCTTTTCTGCGTCTGTAAGACTAAGAAAACTATAAAATGCTACTCCTATACAGAATAACAAGACCGATAATCCAACCCCTATTTTTACGACCGTACGAAACCTCATATAACTCTTTTTGGCAAAGATAATAAAAACTTTATAAAAAAGTACAAACAAAGCCAAATATTTATATACAAAAAAAGTCCTGCATTGCAGGACTTACTAATTTTTATGAAGTTGGGGTGACTAGTGGGACTCGAACCCACGACATTCAGAACCACAATCTGACGCTCTAACCAACTGAACTATAATCACCATGTTTGCTTTAGTAAAGGAGGGTGACTAGTGGGACTCGAACCCACGACATTCAGAACCACAATCTGACGCTCTAACCAACTGAACTATAGTCACCATTTGTTGGCTTTCCTTTCAAAAGCGATGCAAAGGTACGCATTATTTCCATTTATGCAAACTTTTATCCCATTTTTTTTCATTTTTATCCGCATTTTACTGAAAGACCTTCTTACTCAATATTTGCCCGGCATCCTCAATAAAACGCCTAATCCTCTGTCTCTCACTATCATTCAGATATTTTTTATCAATATTGCAAGGATATAATATAAAATCGGATTTTCCACTCAAAACAGGTCTTGAAGTCCAGACCAACGATTTTTCATAAGAAACCAATCTGGTTATCCCGTTTATCTTTTTAAAAAACAGTTTTACCGATAAACCGCCATCAGTATTTCTGGCACTCATATTCGATATATAATTACCTAACGAGAAAACTACAAGATGTTTTTGCGGCGAAAGCGTATCCCCTATCATAGAAACCGGCTGGATGACGTGAGGGTGGGAACCTATAACATGATCGACCCCCATACTTATTAACCATTTAGCCATATCAATTTCATTATCGGATGGCATCGTTTTATACTCCTGCCCCCAATGCATAAACGCTATTATTACATCAGGCCTCATAAGACGGGCTTTCATAATATCAGACTTTATCTGTTGCCTCTCAATATAATTCACAATATTAGGTTTTTGAACAGACATTCCATTTGTGCCATATGTAGCATTAAGGAAAACAATCCTAAATCCTTTTTTCTCGACCAACAATGGATAATTATGAATTCTTTCTTCTTTATTTTTATATGTGCCGGCATGTTTTAATTTAAGAGAGTCAAGCTTTTCTATAGTTCTTGTCAGTCCTTTTGAGCCCCTATCCAGACAATGATTGTTTGCTGTCATAAGCACATCGAAGCCGGCATCCTTAATGGCATAAAGGTATTCATCCGGAGCACTGAAAGCAGGATACCCCCTATAAGGCTTACCTCCCAAAGTTACTTCCAAATTCGCTACTGCTATATCAGCAGAACGGACATACGGCTTAACGTACGTAAAACAATTACTGTAATCATATTTCCCATCAGCTCGTCTTGCAGCATTTATTTGCGCATCATGCTGCATAAGATCACCGGCAAAAAGAATTGAAAGTGTATCCGAAACTGCAAAAACAGTTGTTGCCGACAGCCACAAGACTATCGGCAACAATTGTGATATATACTTATTTAATCTGTTCATATATAAAAATACATATACAAAGAATTAAGCGGTATTCAGACATCGTTTAATCAATGTTTAGCGTACTTGTTTAAACAAGAACGATACAAATCAAACTATTTATAAATAGCTTTCTTTCCGGCAAGCAGTGTATTTTTCATGAGAGATACTATTGTCATAGGACCAACTCCACCAGGAACAGGAGTTATATATGAACATTTTGGTGACACCTCATCAAACTTCACATCACCTGTAAGTTTAAATCCGGACTTTCTACTAGCGTCAGGAACTCTGGTTGTACCAACATCTATTACTACAGCACCTTCCTTAACCATTCCTGCAGTTACAAATTCCGGCTGACCTAAAGCTGCAATTATAATATCAGCTTCACGGCATTCTTCAACCAGATTTTTACTTCTGCTGTGACAGACTGTAACAGTAGCGTCTCCAGGGTATGCTTTCTGCATCATCAAGGTAGCCATAGGCTTTCCTACTATGTTGCTTCTACCCAAAACCACACACTTCTTTCCACTGGTTTCAATATTATATCTTTTCAGCAATTCCAGAATTCCATTAGGCGTTGCAGATACATAGCATGGCAAACCTATTGACATTCTTCCTACATTGATTGGATGAAAACCGTCAACATCTTTCCTATAGTCAATTGTCTCAATCACCTTCTGCTCTGAAATATGTTTAGGAAGAGGCAATTGCACTATAAATCCATCTACATCATCATCTGCATTCAATTCCCTTACTTTAGAAAGGAGTTCATCTTCTGTCACATCCGCTTCAAACCGTATCAATGTTGACTTAAAACCACATACCTCACACGCTTTAACCTTGTTAGCCACATACGTTTCACTACCACCGTCATGACCTACAAGAATTGCCGCAAGATGCGGACGTTTTCCACCTGAAGCTACAATCTGGGCAACTTCCTGAGCAATTTCCTGCTTTATCTGTTCGGATATTGCCTTACCATCTATCAATATCATAAGCAATAATTTTAAAAATTACAAAGATTTATATTTATATATTTCCCATTCAAATTAAGCAATATGACAAAGATAAGAAAAAAAGTCATAATATCAGATGGAATAGTATATTTTACTGTTTTTAGCAGGTAAAATATAAAATCTTAAGGATTACAGCGGAAGTAATACTCAAAAATATTAACTTTGCACCGATTTGTTTACATTATTATATAGAATGAATATTTTTAACAGAATACTTTTATTCCTTTGTATATTAGCATGTTCTTATCCTGTCATCGGAAATACCATAAACGACAGATTTATCGTCGTCATTGATCCGGGACACGGCGGAAATGACCCGGGCGCAATAGGTACAAGAGGAAAAGAAAAAAACATAAATCTTAATGTAGCAAGAAAGCTAGGAAGACTTATTGAAGATAATTGCAATGACACAAAGGTTGTATATACAAGAAAATCAGACATTTTTGTACCATTACACAGAAGGGCTGAAATAGCAAACAATGCAAAAGCCAACCTTTTTATATCTATTCATACCAATGCTGTAGCAAAAAAGAATTCATACGTAAAAGGAACCGAGACATATACTCTTGGATTACATAGGACTGAAGAAAACCTTGAAGTTGCAAAAAAGGAAAACTCTGTTATCCTTATAGAAGATGACTACAAACAAAGATATGCAGGTTTTAACCCAAACTCTTCTGAAAGCTATATCATATTTGAATTCATGCAAGACAAAAACATGTCGCAAAGCGTGAATTTCGCAACACTTATACAACAGAATTTCAAGAGTTATAACAGAATAGATAAAGGTGTGCACCAAGCTGGTTTCCTTGTGCTAAGAGAGACATCTATGCCAAGTGTACTTATAGAATTAGGTTATATATCCAACCCGTCGGAAGAAACATATTTATTGTCGGATAAGGGAACAACCGATTTGGCAAATGCAATTTACAGAGCTTTTATCAATTATAAGGGAAACAGTTCTAAAATTAAGCCTACTACTGTTACTTCAAATACCAGACAGGAAATAACTACACCAAAAGAAAAAGAAACAAAAGAAACATCAAAAATAAAATTTAAGATCCAGATTTTAGCTTCAGATAGAGTCCTGCCGCAGAACAGCAAGCAATTTAAAGGCTTGAAACCGGTATCATGGTACAAAGAAAACGGATTGATTAAATATACATATGCTGAAGATGAAGACTATAACAAGATATTAAAGATAAAGAGGAAAATAGTAGATCCAAAATTCAAAGACGCATTCATCATCGCATTTAAGAACGATACAAAAATAAATATCAATAAAGCAATAAAAGAATTTAAGAATAACAATAAATAATTACATGGCAATTATGAGAAAAGAATTTACAATAGGAATTGCAGCTATAGCCGCATTGGTAATCCTTTTTGTTGGAATAAACTACCTTAAAGGTATAAACATGTTTAAAGCTGAAAGCTATTACTATGTTGACTATACACAAGTAAACGGTTTGGCTCTTTCAAGTCCGGTATATGCAAACGGATTTAAGGTAGGATTAGTAAGAGATATACAATATAATCACAATAAACCAGGACATATCACTGTAGGTATTGAAATGGATGAAAACATAAAGATACCGGTTGGAAGTAAAGCGGAACTAGTTACAGAAATGCTAGGTACAGTTAAAATGAACCTTATCATGAACTATAGCGAGAGTAACACTGTAACTCCTGGCGACACAATCGAAGGATATGCCAACAATGGCATTATGGCTAAAGCAGAAGAAGAGTTATTGCCTCAAATGGAGAAAATGATGCCTAAACTTGATTCTATATTATCTTCTCTAAACATGCTGCTGTCTGACCCATCTATAGGAAACACTATAAAGAACGCTGAAAAAATCACTGCATCATTAAATCAGACCAGCAACCACCTTGAAAAACTTATGGGAAACGACATTCCTAAAATAACAAGTAATGTCGCCACTATAACAGAAGATCTTAAAACCATAAGCGGAAATCTGAAAGAGATAGATTATTATGCTACATTCCAAAAGATAGACGAGACATTGAAGAATGTTTATACACTTACAGACAAATTAAACAATAAGGACAATACTATTGGATTGTTATTAAACGACCCAGAGCTTTATAATAACCTGAATGCAACATCAGCTAATGCTGCATCATTACTAAAAGACCTGCAGGAACATCCTAAAAGATATGTTCATTTTTCTTTATTCGGAAAGAAGGACAAATAAGCGTTACAAAGAAACAATCTAAATAACAAGCATTCTAAATATTATACTTGTTATTTAGATTAATAACTGATTATCAATATTTTATATTTATACATACAAAATATATCATATTATTTAGAGAATAAACAATCTTCTAATTTTCAAGATATTACAAATACATTGCAATTTTATTCCAACAAAGCTTTATACGAATAAAAAGCAATTGACAATCAAGCACTTATAGTATTTTTCAGAAAAGCAAGAAAAAGTTGATTTGTTTTTCTGAAATTTCATGCCGAAATTTGCACCGTAGATAATTTGCTAAAAAAGAAATTAAGATATTAGATTAAGAAATATGATTGAAGGGAATCAAGCAATTGCATTATGGAACAAATGTCTCATGTTTATAAGAGATAACGTTAATGCAACTGCTTTTAAAACATGGTTCGAGCCTATTGTTCCGCTTAAATACGACAATAAGGCATTGACTATAGGGGTACCAAGTCCTTTCTTCTATGAATACTTAGAAGAAAAGTACGTAGGCTTACTCCGTGCCGCTATATATAAGGAAATAGGAGAAGGTACGGAACTGATGTACTCCATTCTTACAGACAAAACAAACCAAATAACAGTAAATATAGAGGGGACAAAACGTTCACAGGCTGTACAGCAAAACAACGTACAGAATGCGAACAAAACTCCAAATCCTCTACAGGCTCAAGTTGTACAGGATTTGGACCCACATTTAAATCCTAACTACAATTTTGACAATTTCATCAAAGGTACCAGCAATGAGTTTTCGAGAACTGTAGCTGAAACAGTTGCACAAAACCCTGCCAGAACTTTTAACCCATTATTTATATACGGTCCTTCTGGAGTTGGCAAGACACACCTTGTCAACGCTATCGGTACGCGTATTAAAGAATTGTACCCGGAAAAAAGAGTTTTATATGTATCTGCACATTTGTTCCAGGTGCAATACACAGATTCTGTAAGAACCAATCATTTCAATGATTTTATTACTTTCTATCAAACTATTGACGTACTCATCATTGATGATATACAAGAGTTTGCCGGAGTAACAAAAACTCAGAACACCTTCTTTCATATATTCAATCATCTACACCAAAATGGCAAGCAGCTAATCCTGACATCTGACCGCGCTCCGGTAATGTTACAAGGAATGGAAGACCGATTGCTGACACGTTTCAAATGGGGTTTAGTAGCCGAATTAGAGAAGCCTGATACAGAACTGCGAAAAAATATCTTACGTAATAAGATTCGTCGTGACGGTCTTACTATATCAGAATCTGTTATCAGCTACATTGCTGAAAACGTTAATGAAAGCGTTCGTGAACTAGAGGGTATTGTAAACTCATTATTGGCACAGTCTATACTATTCAAACGTGAAATAGATATTGATTTAACTCAAAGAATAGTAAGAAAGGCTGTAAAATGCGCTGAAGTTAAACCTGTTACTGTTGAAGATATAATCGAAAAGGTATGTGAATACTACAAGGTAGATACTTCAACAATACATACAAAGACAAGAAAAAGAGAAGTCGTTCAGGTTAGACAGGTTGCTATGTATCTTGCCAAGAAACATACAGAAACCTCTTCTTCAAAGATTGGACAACTTATAGGTAAGAAAGACCATGCAACAGTATTGCACGCATGCAAAATTGTTAAAGATCAGGTTGACGTAGATAAAGCATTCAAAAATGAAATTGACGAAATAGAGGCTAGTATAAGAATGAAATAAACTATTTCAATATTAAACATAAAAAATAAAAGACCACAGTAAATGTGGTCTTTATTTTTTATACTAATTCTATGTTACTCAAAAAATCCCTGACGTTTTAACACATTAATCAAGCCTGCTGACATCATTTCATTATCAGCCTTTCGATATCTTATATCTGTAAATATCTGTGCCAAAGTCTCTTTTTTATTAATTTCAATAAAATGCTTGTTTTCTGGAAGTGATTCCTTATAAGCATATATCTCATCTATATCTTCTGGAGTGTACTGTGAATAAACTTCATTATGAATAATACCGTTCAAAGGAAGTCTATCAGGCTGTGAAGGACATTCATCCGGATAACCCACCGTTATAGTTGCTACAGGAACGACCAGCTTAGGTAATTTCAGCAAATCTATTATAGGTTCAGGATTATAAATGGTTGTACCCAAATAACATATTCCCAATCCATTTTCCTCGGCTAGAGTACAAAAATTCTGAGTCACCAACAATGCATCTGAAAGGGCATTTATAAATGAAAGGAAATTGTCATATCCCGGCTCAGCATTTCGCTGTTTACACCACAGGCTAAAGCGATTAAAATCTGCACAGAAAGTCAGAACAACAGGAGCTCCCATCACCATAGGCTGGTTAAAATGCATAGGAGCAAGTTTAGATTTCATTTCATTACTACGAGTTACAACTACGCTGTACAACTGCATATTTCCCATTGTAGAGGCTCTGAAAGAATCCTCCAACAGCCCATTCAACAAATCCTCCGGAATATCCTGAGATTTGTATTTACGTATCGTTCTTCTATTCTTTATTGAATCCATATTTATATTTTTTCTTATTTCACAAAGATAATATAAAAAATAAACATTGTACGTTTTTTCAAGACTAATATTCTACAAAATAGAAACAAGTTAATCAAAATGGAAAACTTTACAGATATATAAAACATACAATAAACTGAAAATCAACATCATAGTCAGTAAAAATGGAAAACTTTCAAAAAGCTGTTGATAACTTTATATATTTTTTCTTTGTCGATTAAAAAAACATTGATAGCTTTGCACCATCAATCATTTCTCTAATATCTACATACAACTGATACAAACTTATTCTTATAATATCGTGGAAAAAAAAGTTTATAGCTACAATGAAGCATACGAAGCTTCATTAGAGTATTTTAATGGAGATGAACTTGCCGCGCGTGTTTGGGTAAACAAATATGCAGTGAAAGATTCATTTGGAAACATCTATGAAAAATCCCCAAGGGACATGCATTGGCGCCTTGCCAATGAAGTTGCCAGAATTGAGGCAAACTATCCTAACAGCATGACTTCACAGGAATTGTTTGACTTGTTCGATCACTTCAAATACATTGTTCCACAGGGTAGCCCTATGACAGGTATAGGTAACGAATACCAGGTTGCTTCCTTGTCAAACTGTTTCGTAATCGGACTTGACGGAAAAGCTGACTCATACGGTGCAATCATCCGTATTGACGAAGAGCAGGTACAGCTTATGAAACGTAGAGGTGGCGTAGGTCACGACCTGTCACACATACGTCCAAAAGGATCGCCTGTAAAGAACTCCGCACTTACATCCACTGGACTTGTTCCTTTCATGGAACGTTATTCAAACTCTACAAGAGAAGTAGCACAGGACGGACGTAGAGGCGCTCTTATGCTGAGTGTTTCAATCAAGCATCCCGATTCTGAATCATTCATCGACGCCAAGATGACTGAAGGCAAGGTTACAGGAGCAAATGTTTCTGTAAAGCTTGACGACGAGTTCATGCAGGCGGCTGTTGACAACAAGCCATATATACAGAAATTCCCTATAGACTCGGAAAATCCACAGTTCGTAAAAGAAATCAATGCTAACGAATTATGGAGAAAGATTGTGCACAATGCATGGAAATCAGCCGAACCGGGTGTTCTGTTTTGGGATACAATTTTAAGAGAATCTGTACCTGACTGTTATGCAGACCTAGGATTCAGAACTGTATCAACAAACCCTTGCGGTGAAATTCCATTGTGTCCATACGATTCATGCCGACTGCTGGCTATCAATCTTTACTCATACGTTGTAAATCCATTTACAAAGGATGCATACTTTGATTTTGATTTGTTCAAGACACACGTAAGATATGCACAAAGAATAATGGACGATATCATCGACCTCGAACTGGAAAAGATTGGTCTCATCCTTGAAAAGATTGACTCTGACCCGGAAAACGATGAAGTTAAAAATACAGAACGTCATCTTTGGGAAAAGATATACAGAAAGTCTGGTCTTGGAAGACGTACAGGAGTAGGTATTACTGCTGAAGGAGATATGCTGGCTGCTATGGGACTAAGATATGGAACCGAAGAAGCTACTGAATTCTCAGAAAAAGTACACAAGACAATTGCTCTCGAAGCTTACCGTTCGTCTGTTATTATGGCAAAAGAACGTGGTGCCTTCGAAATCTATGACAGCGAAAGAGAAAAAGAAAATCCTTTCATAAACCGTATCAAGGAAGCTGACCCTGCTCTGTACGAAGATATGGTGAGATACGGACGTAGAAATATTGCCTGTCTTACTATTGCTCCTACAGGTACAACAAGTCTTATGACACAGACTACTTCTGGTATAGAACCAGTATTCATGCCTGTGTATAAGAGACGCCGTAAGGTAAATCCTAACGACGAAAATGTAAGAATTGATTTTGTTGACGAGACAGGTGATGCTTTTGAAGAATATATCGTATTCCATCACAAGTTCCTCACTTGGATGAAAATCAACGGTCTGGACACAACAAAGAACTATACTCAAGAAGAAATAGACGAGCTTGTAGCCAAATCACCTTACTATAAAGCTACATCAAATGATGTTGACTGGCTTATGAAGGTTAAGATGCAGGGACGCATCCAGAAATGGGTTGACCATTCAATCAGCGTTACTATCAACCTGCCTAACACTGTTGACGAAGAACTCGTAAACAATCTTTACGTAGAAGCTTGGCGTTCAGGATGTAAGGGATGTACAGTATATCGTGACGGTTCGCGTGCCGGAGTACTTGTTTCAACACAAAAGACAGACAAGGAAGAAAAGCGCAAGGAAGAAGAATGCAGATGCAAACGTCCTGAGGTTGTAGAGGTAAGACCAAAAGTGCTTGAAGCAGACGTGGTACGCTTCCAGAACAACAAAGAGAAATGGGTAGCATTTGTAGGCTTGCTCGACGGACATCCATACGAAATCTTCACCGGTCTTCAGGATGATGAAGAAGGTATAGTGCTTCCTAAATCTGTAACTTGCGGTAAAATCATCAAGAACATTGATGAGAATGGAAACAAACGCTACGATTTCCAGTTCGAAAACAAACGTGGCTACAAAATGACAGTAGAAGGATTGTCAGAACGTTTCAACAAAGAATACTGGAACTATGCTAAACTTATTTCAGGAGTATTGCGCTGGAGAATGCCAATCGATCAGGTTATCAAACTTGTAGGTTCACTTCAGCTTGACAGCGAAAACATCAACACATGGAAAGTCGGTGTTGAACGTGCCCTGAAGAAATATGTACAGGACGGAACAGAAGCCAAAGGTATGAAATGCCCTAACTGCGGAAACGAAACATTGGTTTATCAGGAAGGCTGTCTTATCTGTACAACTTGCGGTTCTTCAAGATGCGGATAATATACTTAAAACATAAATGACAAACCTAGGCGAAGAATACCTACACAATAACGGAATTCTTCGCCTTTTCTTTTAAACCATAGCATATATGAAAGCCCAATCAATGAACATCATCCTGAATGAGATGAAATTCTACTCTTATCATGGCGTACTTCCACAAGAAAACACCGTTGGTGCAGAGTATAAAGTCAGTCTTGATATAGAAACAGATTTCAGCGAAGCTGCTGCTACAGACAATCTTGAAGGAACAATCAATTATGCAGAGATACATGAGGCTGTAAAGGAAGAAATGAATATACCGGCAAAACTCCTTGAACACCTGGCTTACAGGATATCCAAACGTCTGTTCACTGATTTCCCGACCATCAAAAGCATAGAGATAACCATATTCAAGGAAAACCCGCCAATGGGCGCCGACTGCAAGAATGTCGGAGTCAAAGTGAAATATTTTCAATAAAAAATCAGCCAAATGTTTGGATTATAAAAAATAATACATACATTTGCCGCAGAAACAAGAAACAACATAACATTTATGACAAATTCAATGGTAAATACATTCTTCTGGTGGCGCCACTTACAACTCCAAAAGTCGTAAGGGCATCAGTCGCGTGTATATACCAAATTTAAAGATATAAGTAATTTAAAAAAGCAGAGCGGGCTGTCGTACTTTACGGCAGCCCGTTCTGTTTTTTTGCATTTTCAGAAACAATTTAAAAAACAATAACGATATGAAATCTTACCAAGTAAACGAAAAAGGTTATTACGGAGAATTCGGTGGAGCATACATCCCCGAAATACTGCACAGATGTGTAAGCGAACTTCAGGAAGCATATTCAAAGGTGCTTGAAGATGAAGGGTTCAAGAAAGAATACGCGCAGTTATTGAAAGACTATGTGGGACGCCCTTCCCCACTCTATCTAGCCAAACGCCTGTCCGAAAAATACGGATGTAAGATTTATCTGAAAAGAGAAGATCTGAACCACACGGGAGCCCACAAAATCAATAATGCCATAGGTCAGGTACTGCTTGCCAAACGTATGGGAAAAACCAGAATCATAGCAGAAACGGGAGCCGGTCAGCATGGTGTGGCTACAGCAACGGTCTGCGCACTTATGGGAATGGAATGTATAGTGTATATGGGAAAAACCGATGTGGAACGCCAGCACGTAAACGTTGAACGAATGAAGATGCTTGGAGCTACTGTCTGCCCGGTAACTTCCGGCAACATGACTCTGAAAGATGCCACAAACGAAGCCATACGCGACTGGTGCTGTCATCCTACTGATACCTATTATGTGATAGGCTCTACAGTAGGCCCTCACCCCTATCCTGATATGGTGGCAAGACTTCAGTCCGTCATCAGCGAAGAAATCAAGAAGCAGCTCATGGAACACGAAGGACGCGATTATCCTGATTATCTGATGGCTTGCATAGGCGGCGGAAGCAATGCAGCAGGGACGATATTCCACTATCTGGACGATGAAAGAGTAAAAATAGTACTTGCCGAAGCAGGCGGACTGGGGTTGAACAGCGGTATGTCGGCTGCCACAATCCAACTGGGTAAAATCGGTATAATCCATGGTTTCAAGACTCTGGTAATGCAGGATACTAACGGACAGATTCTCGAACCTTATTCCATCTCTGCCGGTCTGGACTATCCGGGAATAGGTCCTATGCACGCCAATCTTGCCAAAGAACATCGCGCTACAGTATTGGCTATAAACGATGATGAAGCAATCAAGGCTGCTTACGAACTTACACTTCTAGAAGGGATAATACCTGCTCTTGAATCGGCACATGCTTTGGGAGCTTTAGAGAAAATAAACTTCAAGCCTACAGATATTGTTGTACTTACAGTATCGGGAAGAGGAGACAAGGATATTGAGACTTATTTGAAATATAAGGGTTATTAGTTATTAGTTGTTAGTTGTTAATTATTAATTCTTAATTTTTAATTTTTAATTATCCAAAGATGAATACAAAATACCAATACACCACCATACATAAATCAATACTGGGCGATCTACATACCCCGGTAAGCACGTATCTGAAAGTTCGCGATCTTTTCCCTCAGAGTGTACTGATGGAGAGTTCGGACTATCACGGTACTGAAAACAACAAGTCCTTCATCGGCCTCAACCCGATAGCAAGCATAAGTGTCAACCATGGGAAAGCCATCGCCACCTACCCCGACGGAACTACAGAAGAAACTTCTGTAAAGAGTAAGAGAAGCGTGGAAGATGCCATAAATGCCTTCCTCGGACATTTCGGTATAGAAGGTGAATACTCGTCATACTGCGGAGTATATGGCTACACCACATTCAATGCTGTCCGTTATTTCGAAAACATAGACGTTCAGGACAGTATCGACGAGAAGAACGACGCGCCTGAGATTTTATACATATTATATAAATACCTCATCGTTTTCCACGGATTCAAGAGCGAGATGGTACTCCTTGAACTGCAGTCGCCCGGTGAAGCGAGCCATATAGACGAGATAGAAAAAGCCATAAACAACCGCAACTTCACAGCATACGAGTTCAGGGCTGTAGGAGAAACCACCAGCACACTGACAGACGACGAACACCGCGAGAACATACGCCGCGGTATAAGCCACTGCATGAGAGGCGACGTATTCCAGATAGTTATGTCAAGACGGTTCATACAGAGATACGAAGGCGACGATTTCAAGCTATACCGTGCCTTGCGAAGCATTAACCCGTCGCCATACCTGTTCTACTTCGATTTCGGCGGATTCAGAATCTTCGGCTCGTCACCTGAAACACACTGCAAGATTGAGGACGGCATCGCAAGCATCGACCCGATAGCAGGAACCACCAAAAGGACAGGAAGTAAGGAAGCCGACCGCAAAGCAGCAGAGGCCCTGCTTGCCGACCCAAAGGAGAATGCCGAGCACGTCATGCTGGTAGATCTGGCAAGAAACGACCTTAGCCGCAACTGCCACGATGTGAAAGTTGATTTCTACAAGGAGCCTCAATACTACAGCCACGTGATACACCTCGTGAGCCGTGTGAGCGGAAAAGTAAACACCGGAGCCGACGCTGTAAGTACATTCATCGACACCTTTCCGGCAGGAACACTGAGCGGAGCCCCAAAAGTAATGGCTATGCAACTAATAAGCAAGTACGAACCACACAACCGTGGCGTTTACGGCGGATGCATAGGTTTCATCAGTTTAGATGGAAAAAATATTAATCAGGCCATAACAATACGTACATTTGTAAGCCGCAACAACGAGCTATGGTTTCAGGCAGGAGGCGGCATAGTGGCAAAAAGTAATGTCGAAAACGAACTGCAGGAAGTAAACAACAAACTCGGAGCACTGAGAAAAGCCATTGAACTGGCAGAGAAATTATAATAAGTTGACAAGGCTTCAGTCAACAAGTTAATAGAAAGGCTCTCCATCCGGATGGTAGAAAACCTTGTCAACTCGTCAACTTGTCAACTCGTCACCTTTTTAAATAACATCAAATATGAAAATAGTAATCATTGACAACTACGACTCATTCACATACAACCTCAGCCACCTCGTAAAGGAACTTGGCGCAGAAGTGACAGTACTCAGAAACGACTGTTTCAGTATGGAAGAACTTGAGAAGTTCGACAAAATACTCCTCTCTCCCGGCCCGGGAATACCCGAAGAGGCAGGGCTCCTTCTCGACGTAATACGTACCTACTCCGGCCGCAAGCCTATCCTCGGTGTATGTCTTGGCGAACAGGCCATAGGCGAAGTGTTCGGAGGAAAACTGATAAACCTGAAAGAAGTCTATCACGGCATACAGAGCAAAATCCGCATCACAGCCGATGACTATATTTTCAACGGTCTGCCAGAAGAAATCCCCGTCGGAAGATACCACTCATGGGTTGTTGACAACGATTCTCTCCCCGACTGTCTGGAAGTGACAGCCGTCAGTGCTGAAGGCTACATAATGGCAATCCGACATAAGGAATATGATGTCCGTGGCATCCAGTTCCACCCGGAATCGGTACTCACTCCCGATGGAAAAAAGATGATTGAGAACTGGATTCAAGAGAATTAAGAATTAAAAATTAAAAATTAAGAACCAACGGTCAACGAAGTTAATTAATTCATCCACTAATTATTAATTATTCATTCTTAATTATTAATTTAATAAACTGCTACAATGAAAGAAATACTCAAACGACTTTTCAATCATGAGGAACTAACACGCGAGGAAGCATGTACGCTCATGAAAAACATAACGGGAGAGAAATACAACAATACCCAGATAGCATCACTCCTCACAGTGTTCCAGATGAGGGGTATAACAGTAGAGGAACTGATAGGTTTCCGCGAAGCACTCCTGAGCACACGTGTCAATGTCGATTTGAGCGAATATAGACCAATCGACATAGTTGGCACAGGAGGCGACGGCAAGAACACATTCAATATCTCCACATGTGCCTGCTTCGTAGTGGCAGGAGCCGGATATAAGGTAGCCAAACACGGCAACTACGGAAGTACCTCCGTGAGCGGAGCAAGCAACGTGATGGAAGAACACGGAGTGAAATTCACCAACGACAATTCCCGTCTGAGAAAGTCGATGGAAGAATGCGGAATGGTATATATGCACGCGCCTCTCTTCAATCCGGCGATGAAAACCGTGGCATCCGTAAGAAAGGAACTCGGAGTAAGAAGCATCTTCAATCTGCTAGGCCCTCTCGTAAATCCATGCATCCCGGCATATCAGTTGCTCGGAGTAGCCGACCTTACACTGATGCGCCTATACACCAACACACTGCAACGTCTCGGAATAGGTTTCGCCGTAGTAAACAATCTTGACGGATACGACGAAATATCCCTCACCGACGAGTTCAAGGTTATGACCAACCGCTATGAAACCATCTGTAAACCTTCCGATATAGGTTTCACCATAGCACGCCGCGAAGAACTCTACGGAGGAAACACCATCCGCGAGGCAGCAGAAATTTTCGACAATGTGCTGGACAACCGCGCCACAAAGGCACAGACCGAATGCGTACTGATAAACGCATCCTTCGCCATACAGGCCATAGAACCGCAACTTCCGATAGAGGAATGTGTAGCCAAGGCACGCGAATCGCTCGAAAGCGGACGTGCCATGCAGACACTCAAGAAATTCATAGAGATAAACCAATAATCACTCCACCAGTATGAAAGAAGATATTCTCACACAGATAATAGCCAACAAGCGCAAGGAAATCAGCCGGCAGATGGAAGCCGTAAGCATGAAGCAGCTCGAAGCCATAGTTGCCATGCGTGAAACAAGAGAGCCGTTAAGCCTCAGCCGTTCGATAATTTCATCCCCCACCGGAATAATATCAGAATTCAAAAGACGTTCTCCATCAAAGGGCTGGATAAACCGCGAAGCCGATATCCGGCTGATAACCGGAGGATATGCCGAAGCCGGAGCCGCAGGACTGTCAGTCCTGACAGACACAGATTTCTTTGGAGGCAGCGAAGGCGACCTACTCAAAGCCCGCCTTTCAGCTCCATCCACCCCTATCCTGAGAAAAGATTTCATCATCTCGGAATATCAGATATTACAGTCCGTAGCCATTCAGGCTGATGCCATACTGCTGATAGCCGCCGCACTTGAAAAGGACGAATGCAGACACCTCGCAGAAATGGCGCACAGCCTGGGACTCGAAGTTTTATTGGAAATACATTCGGAAGACGAACTGGAATATGCGACAGACTGTATCGACCTTATAGGAGTGAACAACCGAAATCTCGGCAGCTTCCATACCGATGTGGAAAACTCATTCCGCCTTGCCGAAAAACTTCCGAAAGGAATACCGCACATATCGGAAAGCGGCATCTCAGAAGCAGAAACAATCATCAAACTCCGACAGGCCGGATACAACGGATTCCTCATGGGAGAATCATTCATGAAGACCGCAGAACCGGCCGGAGCGCTAAGAACACTTATCGAGGAACTTGAAACAGTCCGGAAGCAATAAAAAACTTCAATATAGTCATCGTTACACGTACGTGTGACGAGCGTAACACGAATGTGTGACTTGTGTGACACGAACGTGTGACGAGAGTGACACGAACGTGTCACACTAAATATACACTATCATTTAACAATACAATAATGATTATCAAAGTATGTGGCATGAAATATGCCGAGAATATAAGAGCATTGGACAAACTGAAACCGGACATGACAGGTTTCATCTTCCATCCTTCCTCCCCGCGTTTCGCAGATGCAGTTCCGGAGTACATGCCGGCCTTATCGCTCCGCGTCGGAGTATTCGTAAACAGCGATACGGACTACATATTATATAAGGTAAGTGAATTCGGACTCAACCTCGTTCAGCTACACGGAAATGAATCGCCCGAGCAATGCAGAGCCATACGAAGCAAAGGCATAGACATAATAAAAACCTTCTCCCTAAAAACTGACAATGCCGACACCATAACAGCCCCATACGACGGGCTGTGCCGATACTATCTGTTCGACACACCATGTGCTGCCTATGGAGGATCGGGCAAGACATTCGACTGGACGCTCACACAAAGCTATCACGGCAAGACACCATTCCTGCTAAGTGGTGGAATAAGACCGGAAAGTCTGGAGCAGATCTCTTCATTCCGCCATCCGTTCTTCGCCGGAATAGACATCAACAGCGGTTTCGAAACGGCTCCGGGCATGAAAGACACCGAAGCAATCTACGAATTCATAAAACGATTAAGATAACCATAAAAACAGATACAACTATGGACAGAATAAACGAGCTCTTCAGCAACAAGAAACATGACATCCTTTCAATCTACTTCTGTGCAGGCGCACCTAAGGCCAATAATACAGCAGAAGTGATAACATCCCTCGAAAAGAACGGAGTGGATATGATTGAGATAGGAGTACCTTTCAGCGATCCTCTTGCCGATGGTCCCGTAATTCAGAACGCATCATGTCAGGCACTCCGCAACGGCATGACACTGACCGGCCTTTTCGCACAGCTGGAGGGTATCCGCAACACAGTGAGCATACCTCTCATCCTGATGGGCTATCTCAATCCGATAATGCAATACGGAATGGAACAGTTCTTCAGGAGTTGCAGCAGCACAGGCATCGACGGGGCAATCATCCCCGACCTGCCTTTCGATGAGTACATGCAATCAGTTAAGCCAATAGCCGAAAAGTACGGCATCAAAGTGATAATGCTCATCACCCCCGAAACATCGGAAGAAAGAATACGCCTCATCGACGATAATACCGAAGGATTCATCTACATGGTATCGTCGGCAGCCGTAACCGGAGCACAGAAGGACTTTGACGCCCGGAAACAGGAATACTTCAAGAGGATAGAAGGCATGAACCTGCGCAACCCGCGCATGATAGGTTTCGGCATCTCAAACCGCCGTACATACGAGGCGGCGGCAGCACACGCCGCAGGGTGCATCATCGGAAGCCGGTTCGTGACCCTACTCAACGAAGAAAGCGGAAACGCTGAGCGGGCGATAGAACGGCTGAAAATGAATCTGGAAATACAGTAAAAAAAAATATTTATTTCCCTGATTTATACTTTATTTATCGTCAAAATACGCTATCTTTGCGACAGTTAATAAATTGAATTAAAATGTATTCCGGTTTGCGGCCCATTTTTGGAAATATAGTAATCTGTTCAGACAATGTTCTGTTGTCCGCTGCATCGTGCATATACCTGTATTCAAAAAAGTGTCTTGTAAATTTGGAAATGTGTGAGATTTGTGTAAACACACACACACACACACACATTGCGACCGGCGTATCTTCGCGCGTTAATATACTTATTATCATCAATACATGCAAGGGTGGAAACTCCTTTTTACGGGAGCTTTCCGCCCTTTTCCGTATTCGTATGCCCCGTTTAACCCATTAAAACAAAAGTCGTATGAATACCGAAATAACCATTATAGCAAGTATATTCCTGTTGCTGGGCGGACTGGCAGCGTTTCCGTTTACGCTCGATTACAGCAATACTTCATGGATGCCCCGTTGGATGCGTCCTGATGTGGACTACCTGGAACGTCCGTTCCGCTACGACTATCCCGGGCGCGGAATGCAAATAATCTTCTCCCTCCTTGTCCTGTTTGTGGGAGCAATGTCACTGCTTACCTTGCTGGACAAGAACCTGTCCCAAACGGTAACTCCCGGACAGTGGTTCGACAGTATGTCACTTGTGCTTCCTGCCTGTCAGGTATCCTGTATCCTGTTCATGCGTCAGGAATACAACGATCCGTTTGAATATGCCGACCGCCTTACCGGATTCAGCATGTGGAAAGTTACAGCGGCTCTATGCCTGATACCTCTTCTATGGTTGCCATACGTTGCCGGTCTATTAGATTCTTCCATATACCGTTTTACGGTACTTTCCTATAATTTGCTGGCATACGCCTTTCTCGTTTACGATTATATACGGGTTTATAGAAAACGTTTTGATTATGAATACTGGACACGTACTATAATAATTTTTTCCGTTACGAGTCGCGCGCCCGTTCGGATTTTGAAAGAGATTTGAAAGTAAACATGAAGGACACAGACTGAATAACGGAACTTCAGTATTGTAGATTTAACTAGTAAATTAAACCAAATAAAAATATGAGATGCCTGAAAAAATGGATTTGGACAGTTTTCCTTTCTTTGTTCCTGCTTCCCGCCGGGGCACAGGAACAGGCGGACACGACCTATACTTTCCGTTTCAAGACAGGAAAAGACATGTTCTATGTACCCTGGAACGGTAATGACGGGGAACTTGCGAGGCTGGAAGCCTGTGTAGAGAAGTACAAGACAGAGATACTCGGAGGCCGGATGCCGCTGCATGTGGACGGATACTGCTGTTCGCAACCCACGGAAACGGAAAATCTCGCCATGGCGAGAATCCGCTCGAATAGAGTGAAATCGGAACTTATCGTGCGCCGGGAACTGACGGAAGAATGCTTCGTCACCCGTAACCATGCGGCAGAAGGTGATTTCGTCACCGTGCGCCTGACGGTACCGGTAAAAGAGACAGCCGTAACGGATACGGATGCGAAAGCCCGATGCAAAGCGGAAGCCGAACGATTAGAAGCAGAAAAACGTGCCGAACAGGAACGTCTTGCCGAGGAGCAACGCAAAGCGGAAGAAGCCCGACTTGCCGCTGAAAAGGCAGAGGCAGAGAAAGCCGCTCAGCAAAACACATTTGCCGACACGCCGTCGGAAACCAAAATCACAACTGATTATCATCTCTCCCTGCGTGCCAACCTGCTGCGCTGGGCTACCCTGACACCCGATTTAGGACTTGAATGGCGCATCTGCCCGTCGTGGGGCATTGCCGTAAACGGCTCGTGGACTTCTTGGACATGGAGCGACAAGGACCGCCGCTACGCTCTGTGGAAAGTGGCTCCGGAAGTGCGTTACTACATGGGAGAGAAGAAAGCCTGGTATCTGGGTGCGATGTTCAAGGCCGGACAGTTCAACTACAAGCTCTCCGAAACGGGCAAGCAGGGCGACCTGATGGGTGGCGGCATCACTGCCGGCTACCGGCTGCGGCTGAACAAGGCACTGAATCTTGATTTCAACCTCGGCTTGGGCTACCTGAATGCCGACTATGAGAAATATGAGGTCATTGACGGTGTGCGAGTATGCCGCGGCAACGAGACAAAGGACTGGTGGGGCCCCATCAATGCCGGTGTGACATTGGTATGGAAAATTAAATGAAGAATGAAAGACTGGACCGACGGTCAACGGGGTTAATCCAATAATATTTGTTCTTTTGTTCTTATGTCTAAAAAACAGAATAATATGAAAGCAAGACAATATATAAATATGATGGGAATGGCAGCCGCCGTGCTGCTCTCTTCCTGCGTGAAGGACACGCTCTATGACACGCCGCACCCCGACAAGGGAGCTGTCACCATCAGCCTGACGGGACTGTCGGCAGACGATAACTATGTACTCGACATGGACGGGAAGGTGGCCGACATTACAGGTTCGCCATTCACCTATCCCGACCTGCTCAATCCGGGAACACACAGTATGGTAATCTATAACCGTGCGGAAGGTTTCACTTTCGACGGACGAATGGCACGGGTCAATGCCCCTGATGGCAAGAGCCGTGCGGACGGTGCATCCGTAATCTCCCTGCCGGGCTATCTGAAGACCGTCAGTCAGGAGATAACCGTAACAGCTGACGACACGCTGCGTGTCAATGCCGTTCCGATGCAGCGTGTACGTGACCTGCAACTGGAACTGGAAGTGACGCAGGGACGCCCCGGACTGATACAGAGCGTGACCGCCACCCTCAGCGGCATAGCCGGAATTTTTGATATGGAGAAGGGACAGACCATCGGCGAACCGGCCTCCACGGTCTTCTCCTTCACCCGTGACGGCAGCAAGCTCACGGCCGACGCCCGCCTGCTGGGTACGATGGGAGCCGTGCAGACGCTGGTACTGGACATCGTCTTCACCGATGGCGGACGCACACAGCGCACAGAGGTCGACCTGACGGAAGCCCTTGCAGACTTTAACAGCGATATGACCACCGCCTACCGTGTGACCGGAACACTGGAAACCCCCGTCGGCATGGAAGAAGGCAAGGGCGAAATTACCGGATGGGAAACGGTAGAAGGTGGCGATGCCAGTGCGGAAATGTAACGGGAACTATGCAATTTAACAATTAAAGACTATAAATATAATGAAGACAAGATTTTTTGCTTTCGCAGCGCTGGCATTGACACTTGCCGCCTGTAACAACGACAACGAGAACCTGAATGACGGCCCAGTAGCCGCCCAGTTTATCGCCGACATTACGCCCGCTACCCGCGTCAATTCGGGAGGAACCGACTGGACCGACGGCGACCGCATCGGCATCACCGGCGCCGGCTTCATCAACATACCCTACGTGAGAGAGAGCGGCCAGTTCGTGCCCGAGGATAAGACCATCTATTTCAATGATACCGAAACGAAGACCTTTAATGCCTACTATCCGTATCAGTCTGACGGCGGAACGGTGACCGTCAACACCGCAGCCGACAAGCAGGGCCCCGGCATCGACTTCCTCTTTGCCTCGGGAGCGAAGGGAAGCACCCGCAGCCCGGAGGTGAGCTTCACCGACAAAACCGACAAAGGCGGTGAAGACAACTCCTTCCACCACCGCATGAGTCTCATCAAATTCACCTTCAAGCCAGGCGACGGCCTCATTTTCAACGGAATGGAACCTGCTGACTACACGTTGGACGGACTGAAGCACGAAGGCACTTTCGACACGGCTACCGGAACGACTGCCGTAACCGAAGCCGCCGAATCGCCGATTACCATGCAGCTGGGCGGTGCCACCACTTCGCAAGTCATCATTCTCCCGCAGGGAGTGACCACCTCTCTTGACCTTACAGTGTCTTTCAACGGACTGGACTATACAACCACACTGCCGAATCCATCCAAGCCCGAAGCGAATCAGTTCTCCGCAGGCTATGCCTACACCTATAACATCACGCTCAACAACAAGGGCATCACGGTGGAAGAACCGGAGATTACCCCGTGGGAACCCGGAGATTCGAACAATGTAAGCATCACGCTGTAAGCCCTACATACCGCTGCCCCGGCGCAAGCGTCAAGCCGGAGCTGCCCATAGACACTATGGTGCGACGGCCGCCTTCGCAGGCGGCGGCAGCACAAAGCGAAAACAAATAAAAAGACAACCCGATATGAAGAAAAGACATTCCATCCATCTGCTTCTTGCCGCAGCCGCACTGCTCCTTGCCACGGCTGCCTGCACGAAGGACGAACTGGCGGACGGCGACCGTCTGCCCGAAGGACAATACCCGCTGGAGATAGCCCGCATCACCCTCAGTGTGGAGGGCGGCGAGGCACAGCCCTGGGGCACACCGGCGACGCGCGTCAGCGAGAACGGGGACGGCACGGGCAGCGTGTGGGAGTGGGACGGCTCGGAGATGATTGGCGTGCAGCTGGGCGACAAAACTACCACCTACACCCTAAATACCGACCATACCTTGCTCGCCGACCGACAGCTCTACTGGACAAGCACGGCGCCCAACCAGCCCGTCACCGCCTGGTATCCCGCCACGGACGGCACCCTCGACCTCCGCGACCAAGACACCAACGGCCTTGCCTACCTGCTGCACGGCACGGGAACGGGCGACTACCTGACCCCGGTCACGCTGACCTTCACCCACTCGTTGGCAAAGGTGCGCGTCACGCCCACCGGCGATGCGCTCGGCGAAGTGCAGAGCCTCCAGCTCTATACCTACACACAGTGTACTTATGAAAAGGGTACGGTAGTGCAAGGCTCGCAAGAGGGCTGGATAGAGATGAAGAAGTGCGAATACACCGAAAACGGCAACGCCTTCACCTGCTGGGAGGCGAACGTGGTGCCCGGCTACACGATAACCAAGCTGATGGCGAACAACGACAACAAGGAACGCGACCTCTCTGCTGCCATCACCCCCGAGGCGGGCAAGTTCTATGACATCACGCTGGATAAGGACAAGGGATATACCGTATCAGAGGACGGCAATACCTACGAGGTCTACAACCCCGAGGGCCTTAAGAACATCGCCGAACTGGTGAACAGCGGAGCGACCGGCATCAACATCACCCTTGATACAGACCTCGACCTGACGGATATGGAGTGGACGCCGATAGGAAATTATGAAAAGCAATACACCGGCACCTTTGACGGCAACGGCAAGACCATCACGGGGCTGACCTTTAACCAATCGGAAACCAACAATGTAGGACTGATTGGCAGTCTTGGTGAGAATGGTATAGTGCGGGACGTGAAACTGGATAAGGTTACTATAAAAGCGAACAATAATGTCGGTGGAATAGTAGGTGGAAATCGTGGAGGCTCCATTATTGGTTGTTCGGTGTCGGGAGACATCAGCGGAGCCCGACAGGTAGGCGGCGTGGTGGGATACTTTGGAGTTGGCTATAATGTAGTTACGGCCTGTTACCACGAGGGCAGCGTCAGCGGCTCCGTGTCTGTAGGCGGAGTGGCGGGAGATAGCGCTTATGGTTCACTAACTGCCTGTTACCATGCAGGAAATGTCAGTGGCTCTCAGTACGTGGGCGGCGTGGCGGGATACAACTCCACCACCGGCACCGTGACCGCCTGCTACTGGAGTGGTTATGACGGCACTGGCATCGGCACCGGTACCGCTCAAGCCACGAAGGTGGACGACACGACCGTTACTTGGCATAATGCCGTTGATGGCATGAACAGCGCCATCGAAACGTGGAACACCGCGAATCCCGACAAAACGTGCGACTGGCAGTACGAACTCGGCGACGAGGGTTTACCTGTATTGACGCAGCAACCATAAAAAGGCAGCCCGAAAGTTTGGCTGATTGGATATAAAATAGTAAATTGTAAGCATTTATGATACGCAAGATACTGACAACTTACGTTGCACGGCTGGATGAATATCTGGCCCGCTCACACCGGCAGCCCGAAGGGGTGGCCGAGGTCGGGCTGATAGGCTCCGCCGGCGAGCAATGCCCCAACAAGCTGGTGGTCTCACTCGTCAATCTGGAACGGGAAGCCAGCGGCGATGGCGGCTATATGCAGCGTGCCGCAACCGGCTATGCCGGCAGACGTCAGCCGCTGCTGCTGAACATGCACATCATGATGGCGGCAGTATATGAAGACAAACGGTATGCCGAGGCGTTGTCAGTATTGTCCGATGCACTCACTTTCATTCAGTCGCTGCCTCGGTTCGAGGTCGGCAATTCATTGGAAAAGTGAGATAAGAGAATAAAAAAACTCCCATTCCGGACGGGAGTATTGTGCCCGGTAACATCATACAGACACCGCAGCCCGCTACCGCAAGGTCAGTGGGCTGCACTTTAATAAGGAGAAAAGAATAATATAAAAAATGAGGTATACCGCATGAAACAGAAAACAATAGCAACCAGACACCTGCGCACCAAGATAGCGGCAGGATATGTGCTGATACTATTCGTCATTTTCGGCATCGTCTATATTTGGCTCAATGAACAGAACAGACAACAGGAATTAGAGATTACAAGCCAAAAGATAAGATGTTTACGCAAGGACATACACGAGGTATATGTTAAAATGGTGGATTTATCCCTTATTGGTGAGACCGTGCTGGACTGGAATGAGGAAGATATGAATATATACCATAAGAAGCGTCTGGAGGTGGACAGTCTGCTCAGCCTGTTCAAGTCCAGCTATCGCAGCGAACGTATAGACAGCGTCTGCCGGCTGCTGGCTGAAAAGGAAAATCTGCTGAATAAAATCATGCTGGTACTCAACGAACAGGAAGAAATAAAAGACAAAATAGCCCGACGGGTTCCAGTAATAGCCCGCAAGAGTTCGCAGGAAGAGCCCCCAAAAAGAAAACGGACAGGTTTCTTAGGACTGTTCGGAAAAAAGGAAGAAGCGAAACCGACTGTTACGACTTCCATGCTCAATACGCTGAACAGTGACGTGATAGCCCTCGTAGAAACCGATTTTGAAGCCGGCAAGCCGCTGTTCTATCGAACATCCGGTACAGGCAGCATCACCTTCAGCGCCGAAAGTGCCGCAGGCGTGGAACTGGTAACCACCCCTGCGACAGACAGCTTCATGGAAGGTACAATGAGTGTGGCTACACCCACCGCGGGCTACTTCCTGAAGAACGGCAACATCTATCCGATAGCCAATGGAGACAAAGTAAAGGTGAAGCCTTTCCGTGCGTATGTGAAGGGGCAGAATGATGCTTCGCAAGCAAGCGTCATGTCTGTCAATGTGGCAAGACCGTAACAAATCAAACAATGCTTAACCGGCGTTTAAACGGTATTTAAATACTGTTTAAACGCCGGTTAACTTTATATAGACATAATAGAGAACTATAATCCTAACATCGCAGATGGCTTGATATTAAGAATCTGGCACAATAATCTGGCAATTCTCAAAGTTGGCTCCGAACGACCGGATACGTAATCACTTACTCTTGAAGGACTTACTCCTAACTCCGCCGCAAGCTGCTTTTGCGTCATGCCTTTCTCTTCCAGCGAAAGTTCTATTAGCTCCGATACCGTAGGTTTATCAATAGGGTAATGTTCTTTCTCATAAGCAATCACTATATCAGACATCATCGTGAGTTCTATAGCCTTATTATCATTGGCCGGAGTATCATCACCTACCAGAGGAAGAAGTTCCTCGATACGTTCTAACGCAAATTCATATTGTTCCTTAGTAATATTACTCATATTATCCATAAAATTCGTTTTTGTAAAGTTATCAATTATTCTGAAATTCAAAACTATTACGCTAAGATATTTTCAAATCCAATATTAACGTTATCACTTTAACATTACAATATTTACAGACCAGATAAATATTTTAGTTTTTTTATAATATCATCAACCGTAAAACATATAGCAGATTTACCTTTCATAATACACAAAGGCTAGAGCATAATCCCGACAAATAGTAAGCGAATTAGTAGTACAATCATCACTCAACAATACTTTCAATTGACAATAGACACATTCCATACACAAATTAAATTGATTAACATTTTTAAATAAGGCATAAAATTCCTACCTTTGCACCATTAATTAAGATACAAAAACCGCATTATGATTAAACCGGATTACCCGTCAGTACTGCTTATATACACAGGAGGTACCATAGGTATGATAGAAAACCCTGAGACAGGGGCACTGGAAGCATTCAATTTTGACCAACTGCAGGAAAACGTTCCTGAACTGAAAAGATTTAACTACCGAATATCATCATATCAGTTTAACCCGCCTATCGACTCATCGGATATGGAGCCTGCATTATGGGCTAAAATGGTGAAAATAATCGACTACAATTATGACAATTTCGACGGCTTCGTGATACTTCACGGAACTGACACCATGGCATATACAGCGTCGGCACTCAGTTTCATGCTAGAAAACCTGAGCAAACCTGTAATACTGACAGGAAGCCAGCTTCCTATCGGAGTTCTACGTACCGACGGTAAGGAAAACCTCATAACATCAATAGAAATTGCAGCTGCAAAACATCCGGACGGAACAGCCGTGGTACCCGAAGTATGTATCTTTTTCGAGAACCATCTGCTGAGGGGTAACCGCACAACAAAAATCAACGCAGAAAATTTCAATGCCTTCCGCTCATACAACTATCCAGCACTTGCCACTGCCGGAATACACATAAAATATGAGTATGACAAGATAAAGAAGGTACAGCCTGGAGTGCCGATGCACCCTCACTATGTGTTCGACACCAACGTTCTGGTATTGACCATATTCCCTGGAATACAGGAGAAACTGGTACGCACAGTACTGAATACCCCCGGACTGAAAGCCGTAGTACTGAAGACATACGGATCGGGAAACGCACCGCAAAAAGGATGGTTTATAAAACTGCTTGCCGAAGCTACTCGTAACGGAATTGTAATAGTTAATATAACACAATGTCAGACAGGAATGGTGGAAATGGGACGTTACGAAACAGGTCTCCATCTTCTTGACGCAGGAGTGATAAGCGGCTATGACGCTACTGTAGAGAGTGTTTTGACAAAACTCATGTTCCTGCTCGGTCACGGACTGACACCGCGTGAGGTAAGAAACGAAATGAGCCGCTCAATAGCCGGAGAATTCACAAAACCGGTGTTGTAACACAATTGTAATATTTATTTCACACATCAGTAATAAAATCGCATCATTTTTGCACCTGAAAATAATATTGAATACATTTGTGAAACAATAAATAAAGGCATTATGAACGATTACAGAATTTTAGTCGTAGATGATGAAGAAGATTTGTGTGAAATCTTGAAATTCAACTTGGAAACCGAAGGCTATCTGGTGGATACAGCCAATTCGGCAGAAGAAGCTCTGAAACTGGATCTTACCCAATACAATGTCCTGCTGCTGGATGTGATGATGGGCGAAATTTCAGGTTTCAGAATGGCAAGCATGATGAAAAAGAACAAGGATACGGCAAATATCCCTATTATTTTCATTACGGCAAAAGACACAGAAAACGACACACTTACAGGTTTTAACCTTGGTGCCGACGACTACATTTCAAAACCATTCTCACTCAGGGAAGTACTGGCCAGAGTAAAGGCTGTGATAAGACGAACAGCCGGAGTACAGAACAAGAGCAACGACCAACTGATATTCAAAGATATGGTTGTTGACTCTGGCAAGAAAAAAGTAGTAATACGCGGTGAAGAAATCTCACTGACAAAGAAAGAATTCGAAATACTGCTTCTCCTCCTTCAAAATCAGGGACGAGTATTTTCACGCGAAGACATACTGGCAAAAGTATGGCATGACGAAGTATATGTACTGGACCGCACTATCGACGTAAACATCACACGATTAAGAAAGAAAATAGGAGAATACGGAAAATACATTGTTACACGTCTGGGATATGGATATTGTTTCGAATGTGAATAATTAATTGTAAACGAAGAAATGACAAAGTTTAACATACGTCTCCTCACTTTCAGCCGTAAGTTGTTCTTGTCTGTCATAACTCTGTTCGTAGCATTTGCAGCTTGCTTCATGCTGTTCCAATATCAACGCGAAAAATCATACAAGACAGAACTTCTGAACACCCAATTACAAAACTACAACGAACAGCTATACAGCTACATGGCTGATGCCGGTTCATTAGACTCGCTGAAAAACTATATAATGACCCACATGATTCCAAATCTAAGGGTTACTATAATCACTCCTGAAGGTAAAGTTATCTTCGACTCTACAGACAAGAACCTGGAAGAATTCCAGAACCATTCTTCCAGAAAGGAAGTACAGGACGCACTCATGTACGGCAGCGGATATGCCATAAACAGGTTCTCTGAAAGTATTGACGGAGAAGAATTCTTCTATTCCGCAAAATACTTTCCTAAACATCGTATAATCTTACGCTCGGCACTGCCATACAATCTAAGCCTTACCGAACATCTGGAAGCCGACATGGGATATGTGTGGTTTACAATACTCATCTGCATAGTTCTGATGGTTATATTCTACAGATTTACCTACAAGCTGGGAAAATCAATTACCAACCTGCAGCAATTCGCCCTGAAAGCCGACAAGAACGAACCTATAGACATGGATATTCTGCGTACATTCCCCAAAAACGAACTGGGAGAAATTTCGCAGCACATCATTACCATCTACAAAAGACTGCACAGAGCCAAAGAAGCACTCTACATAGAAAGAGAAAAGCTGATTTCGCACTTGCAGTCATCGCACGAAGGACTTGGCGTATTTACTAAAGAAAGAAAGGAAATCCTGGTGAACAGCCTGTTCACACAATATATCAATAATATTTCGGACCGTAACCTGAGTTCTACCAACGAGATTTTTACAATACCGGAACTCAAACCTATAATAGAGTTCCTCAACAAAAACGAAGGCAACTACAGTAAGGAAGAGAAAAGAACAGCACTACACCTCAACAAAAATGCGCGAACATTCACCATAGAATGTATAATTTTCCAGGATCTGTCGTTCGAAATATCAATAAACGACATAACACAGGAAGAAGAGCAGGCACGCCTGAAGAGACAGCTCACCCAGAACATCGCACACGAACTGAAGACACCGGTAAGCAGCATACAGGGATATTTGGAAACGATTCTAAGCAATCCGAACATTCCGAAAGAAACAGTCAAGACATTTCTGGAAAGAAGCTATGCACAAAGCAACAGACTTACCACACTGCTGCGCGACATATCCGTACTGACAAGAATGGACGAAGCACCGGAAATGATGGAAAGAGAAGCCGTGAACCTGAGCCTGGTAGTAGAAAACATAATCAATGAGGTTAATCTGGGACTGGAAGAAAAGCATATAAAGGTTATAAATCTGATGCCACAGGCATTGATGATAAATGGTAATCACTCATTGCTATACTCCATATTCAGAAACCTGATGGACAACGCAATAGCATATGCCGGAACAAACATACAGATAACCATCAACTGTTTCCGCCAAGACGATACGTTCTATTATTTCAGTTTCTCTGATTCCGGAGTCGGTGTAGAAGAAGAACATCTTACACGCTTGTTCGAACGTTTCTACAGAGTCGATAAAGGACGTTCAAGAAAACTAGGAGGCACAGGTCTGGGACTGGCGATAGTAAAAAATGCGGTATTATTCCACGGAGGAACTATATTTGCCAAGAATGCGCCTAACGGAGGACTTGAATTCGTATTTACCCTGCAAAAATAGAAACCATCAACGGGACTGCCTTGCAAGAAACGGCAGTCCCGTTTCTTTATATATATAATAAGGTGAACACACTATACAGAAATGAAAAAACAATTTGATAAGTGGAGTTTGCAAAATGACAGAAGCACATAAAAATAATTATAAAATGCAAGAAAAAGTTTGCATCCTAGGGTTGCAAAAATGAATAAAAGAAGTAAATTTGCGTTCGGAAAAGGCAAGTGTGCCTGTCCAAGGTTTACGAAATAACTTATTTTTTTATTATCAATAAAAACGTAAAGAATATGACTTATTCACACGAAGTTGAACACATGTGTGTTGTAAAAAAAGGACCTAATCATGGTCCGGCTCCAATTCCTGAAGAAGGAAAATGGGTTAAATCAAAAGAAATCAAAGACATTTCAGGTTTGACTCACGGTATCGGTTGGTGTGCTCCTCAGCAGGGTGCTTGTAAACTGACTCTTAACGTGAAAGAAGGTATCATCCAGGAAGCATTGGTTGAAACAATCGGTTGCTCTGGTATGACTCACTCTGCAGCTATGGCTTCAGAAATCCTTCCAGGTAAGACAGTTCTTGAAGCATTGAACACAGACTTGGTTTGTGACGCTATCAATACTGCAATGCGCGAATTGTTCTTGCAGATTGTTTACGGACGTACTCAGTCAGCTTTCTCAGAAGGCGGTTTGATGATCGGTGCAGGTCTTGAAGACTTGGGTAAAGGTCTCCGCAGCCAGGTAGGTACATTGTACGGAACATTAGCTAAAGGTCCTCGTTACCTTGAAATGGCTGAAGGATATATCAAGACTATCGCTTTGGATGAAAACGATGAAATCTGCGGATACGAATTCGTTCACCTTGGCAAGTTCATGGATGAAATCAAGAAAGGTACAGACGCTAACGAAGCATTGAAGAAAGTAACAGGTACTTACGGACGCTTCACAGCAGAACAGGGTGCAGTTAAACACATTGATCCACGTCACGAATAATATAAGGAGGAAAGAACATATGATTAGAGAAGTAAAATTTGAAAGCCAGGACCGTCGTATCAAACAGATTCTTGCTGCTTTGAACGAAAACGGTATCAAAGACATCGAAGAAGCTAACGCTATCTGCGAACAGTATGGTCTTGATCCTTATAAAACTTGTGAAGAAACTCAGCCTATCTGCTTCGAAAATGCTAAATGGGCATACGTTGTAGGTTGTGCAATCGCTTTGAAGAAAGGTTGCAAAAACGCTGCTGAAGCTGCTGAAGCTATCGGTATCGGTTTGCAGTCATTCTGTATCCCGGGTTCAGTAGCTGACGACCGTAAAGTAGGTCTTGGCCACGGTAACTTGGCTGCTATGTTGCTTCGCGAAGAAACTAAATGTTTCGCATTCTTGGCAGGTCACGAATCATTCGCTGCTGCTGAAGGTGCTATCAAAATCGCTGCAAAAGCAGACAAAGTACGTAAAGAACCTCTCCGTTGTATCTTGAACGGTCTTGGAAAAGACGCTGCTCAGATCATCTCTCGTATCAACGGATTTACATACGTTCAGACTCAGTTCGACTACTACACTGGCGAATTGAAAGTAGTTCGTGAAATCGCTTACTCAAACGGTCCTCGTGCAAAAGTAAAATGCTACGGAGCTGACGACGTTCGCGAAGGTGTAGCTATCATGTGGAAAGAAGGCGTAGATGTATCAATCACTGGTAACTCTACTAACCCTACTCGTTTCCAGCACCCAGTAGCAGGTACTTACAAGAAAGAACGTGTTCTTGCTGGTAAGCCATACTTCTCAGTAGCTTCAGGTGGTGGTACAGGTCGTACACTTCACCCAGATAACATGGCTGCTGGTCCTGCTTCTTACGGTATGACTGACACTATGGGTCGTATGCACTCAGATGCTCAGTTCGCTGGATCTTCATCAGTTCCTGCTCACGTAGAAATGATGGGATTCTTGGGTATCGGTAACAACCCAATGGTAGGATGTACAGTTGCATGTGCAGTTGACGTTGCTACTGCTTTGAATAAGTAATCTATACTTAATCGAATATATAAACTCCTGTAATCTAAATGGTTGCAGGAGTTTTTTTTGTTTGCCGTAATTCATTGTTTAGGAATATTCTAATAGCCTTTTCTTTGGTTATCTTGTCCTATTAAACAAGAAGAAACAATTTAAAAAGATCCAAAGAAAATGACCTTATTTATGGTCTTAATTGTAACCTTCTCATCTTGTAGTAAAGATGAAGACAAAGCATCTATCATAGGAACTTGGAAATATTCAAGTGAAGTTCCATTTATTGCAACTCATGTTACTTACAATGAAAATGGTAAATTTGAATTATTCAGTACAGATGATGATGATTACTCTGAATACGGAGAATATAAAGTGGAGAATGAAATTTTAATGGAAAAATATAGCGATGAAGATGAATGGTACAAAAGTAAAATAATAGGATTAACTGAAACTACATTAACATTGCAAGAAATGGAAGATGATGGAAGTCTTAGCAATGACATATACACTTTAACCAGAATATCAAACAATTAATAATACTATAAAACCAGAAGATAGAACAGCATTTGAGCCAAAAACTCTTATGCTGTTTTTCTTTTATGTAGATACTACATCTTAAGAAAATATCCAGATTATAAGCCCAAAGAAATAAAATGTTGTACAGAAACATGAAAGTTAAAAAAAGAATAACTATCTTTGTTTTGAACTCATAAACATAATCTTTATGGAATATATAAATGAATTTCACAAAGAATGGATAGAACGAACTCGCCAATCAATAGCATTCTGGAGCAAGCATCCTATATCGTTAGAAGAAAAAAGGAAACAACAGGAACGCTTGAACCAACAGAGAGCTATAAGAGAGGGCAAACAAAAGAGTTGATAGACTTTGCCAATTCCAACAATTTATGGATTTCTCTTTCTAACTTAAATGTTGAATTTCTTAGCAAAGGTGGAGAAAACGAGGTCTATACAGGAAACAAAGATAATATCGTTATTAAACTGAATAATTTTGAATACGCGGGTGATGATTTGGAGAATTTCTTCATCCGCATAAATGCACACAACAAGTTATTTGGTAACGTACCTTATCAGATGATAGGTTTTGCCTATAATAGCCAACAAGAATTCTGTGCAGTTCTTATACAACCTTACATTTTGGCTGAGCGAGAAGCTACAGAAGATGAAATAGCTACCTACATGAAAGCATTAGGCTTTGAAATGGACTATTACGACGAATATCATAATTCAGAATATGAAGTGTTTGATGTAGTTCCCAACAATGTGCTTTATGGCATTGACGGTGATTTATACTTTATCGACACTCAAATCAGAATACGGTCTTAATCCAAACATGGATTTCTCTTACAAACGGAATTGCAAATGGAATTTGACCATAATGCAGCCCATTTTTATAATTAGTTCTTTTATTTTATCTATTTGCTCGGTCGCAGCTTCTTACGGTATGACAGATACTATGGGTCGTATGCACTCAGATGCTCAGTTCGCTGGATCTTCATCGGTTCCTGCTCACGTAGAAATGATGGGATTCTTGGGTATCGGTAACAACCCTATGGTAGGATGTACAGTTGCATGTGCAGTTGACGTTGCTACTGCTTTGAATAAGTAATCTATACTTAATCGAATATATAAACTCCTGTAATCTAAATGGTTGCAGGAGTTTTTTTGTCATTTGCCTTAACGTAAATGGAATGCAAATAAATACGCAAATTAGTCTAAAACCATAATTTATACTATCTTTGCAGCATAAATCATTGATAATCATGTGTGAATACGCTGAAATAGAAAAAATCAAACTATCCAACGGAAAGACCATCAAAGAAGTAAATGAAGAAGTACGCAAAGAAGTAGAGCGCATTTACTTGGAAGGATGGGCTAAAGGAATTTCCATACCATTTTGGGATAAAGAAGGAAATTACTATTTAGCAAATCCAGATGGTAGTGAAGATTTGGTAAGCTATGATATAAATACAAGAAGCTATCAAATTATTTCACGAACTGCTGATAAAGGAAAAGGCAGATATGCTTATTTATTAAATAAATAAATAAAGGAATGGAAGCACGTTCAGAATTTACAGTCATAGCAGGTCCTAACGGAGCTGGGAAAAGTAGATTATCCCCTTATTACATTCACTGCAAATCTTTTGATGGCAATTTACTTGCACTCAACTTACGTAAAGAACATCCAGAATGGGAAGAACGGTGGATTGGTGGTACAGTAGCCGGCGAGTTACAAAAACAAATACATCTATTGCACTTCCAATGCAATAAATAAATTTTTAAGAATATCATGCCGAAATCAAGCCCTATACAGATAAGCATAAAATTAAGACTTAAAATAATTATATTTTCCACTATTTGTATCCTGTTGACATGTCAAGCACAAGAAAACATTCTTCCAGCCATACAGCAGCAGGAACAGATATTAAAACGCAATCCAAAAGATGTACGAGTATTAAAAGAACTTTGTTTTTTATATTTACACAAAGCAGATTATCATAAAGTAATAGAATACGGAGAAGAATTATTTCGTATAGGATATGAAAAACAAGATTATGAATATAGCTTGCTGTATGCACATATCGCATTAGGGCAAGCACACGTCATGTTAGGTGATTCGAGCGCAATAAATCATCTCGGGCAAGCATCTTTACTGGGAAAAAGCACCAATAACTATTCGGCTTTATGTTCCGTTTATAATGGAATGGGGTTATATGCCAGTAACATTAACAAAGACTATTATTCTGCCCTGCATTATTTCTTTAAAGGAATAGAAGCGGCCCACAAAAGTGAAAACAGTGAACTTGAAGCTATTCTGCTGGGAAATATCTCCAGTATTTATTTTTTACAAAACAATCCTGAGGGCCTGACTTATGCACTGCAAACTTACGAAATGGGGCATAAACAAAATTCAGCCTATCTTATATTTATCGGTTCATTAAACACTTCATATATGTATTATCTGCGTAAGGAATATGATAAAGCTTTACCGTATATAAAGGAAGCCGAATTTATCATGAACCAGAACGAGTATTACAATCAAGGGAATGTGTACGCAATATACGGCATGATAGAATTTGCTAAAGGGAATAAAAAACAGGCGATTGAATATTACAGAAAAGGATTGTCTCTAAATACCATGAACCAGACATCCTACAAAGTTATTTTACTGAATGAATATGCGATAGCATTAAAGGAAGATGGATACAATAAGCAGGCTATAGATTTACTTCTAAAAGCCTTATCACTCACAAAAGAAGAGAACTGCGCGGTATATAGAAACCAAGTAATCAATACATTGTCTGTCTGTTATGAAAACATGGGACAGTATGCCGAAGCACTTGCCTGGCAACGAAAGTTACAGCAGGAAACAGACAGTATATTCAATATCGATAAAGAAAAAATGCTGAGTGAACTTCGCATAAAGTACGATACAGAACGTCAGGCAAATGAAATACGGGAAGGGAAACTTGTTTTGCTACAGAAAGAAAAAAAGGAACAAGCCCTTCTTTGCGTCCTCTTAGTGATTCTGATTGTCACCTTTACGTTATGGCTTTTGTATAGGAGACAAAACATTTTATATACCAGTATCGTGCGACAGCATCAGGAATCAATCCGCAAGGAAGAACATCTCAAAGCCATAATTAATTCCTTACAGCAGGAACATATAAATACAGCAGCAAGTGTAACTTCTTCTACCAATGAAAAGTATGCGGCCTCTTCATTGAGTAATGAAAAGAAAACTTTACTGTTTCAACGACTGGAAAAACTAATGCAGGAACAAAAGGTATATAAAGAAAACTTATTGACAAAAGAGCGTGTTGCCGACTTACTTGAAACAAACCGCACTTATCTGTCGCAAATAATCAATGAGCAAACACAACAGAATTTTACGCAATACGTCAACAGTTATCGAATTCAGGAGGCTATCCGTTTGCTTAGCGATCCTAAAAATGATATACCATTAAAGGCCGTAGCTTCTGAAGTGGGATTTAATTCCATGAGCACATTCTATAAAATTTTTCAGGATATTGTAGGGATTCCACCAAAACAATATCGCAATAAGGTTATTACCATGCATAAAAAAGAAGGATGAAAAACGTTTTAACAAAAAATCTTCTCCTAAAGTAACAATTGTCGAATTTGAACGCGTATTTAGTATCAATATTATATCTTTTTTTTACATTTTTGCACATGAGCAAAATTCAAGTTTAAATCTATAACCTTAAAAAAAAGATATAAGTATGGAGAAAGTAGCATTACATGAAACTCGTTTCAGAATCCTCTTCCTGCTTTGGCTATGTACGTTTATTATGTTTGTCTGCGAAACTCATGCGCAGGGCAACCGCACAATTCATGGCATTGTAGTGGATGAAAACAACGAGCCGCTGCCAGCAGCTCACGTAAAACAGGTAAATGATGACGCCAAAGGATCTGTTGCAGCTGTCATTACGGATGTTCAGGGACACTTTACACTGACATTTCCATCTGATACAAAAGAGATTGAAGCTTCCTATCTGGGATATAAAACACATCGGGTGAAACTGAATGCCGATAATGATTATTTTATCGTTTTACAGCCTTCATCAGAACTTCTTGATGAGGTAGTCGTAACAGGTTATCAAACCATTTCTAAAGAACGTGCAACAGGAGCATTTTCAAAAGTTGACTCTAAAAAGTTGGAGACACAACGCCTTAGCAATATGGGAGCAATACTCGAAGGCCGTGTTGCAGGATACAGTGATGGAAAAATCCGAGGAGTTACCTCAATGAACGGACTTACTACCCCATTGTACGTAATTGACGGCTTCCCCGTAGAGAAAACAACCAACGATGGTTATGGTAACTGGATAGAAAGTGTACCAGATCTTAATATGGAAGACATTGAGAGCATCACTGTACTAAAAGACGCTGCCGCTACTTCTATTTACGGAGCTCGCGCTGCAAATGGAGTCGTTGTAATCACAACAAAAAGAGCAAAAAAAGACGAGCTTAATGTGTCATTTTCCGCTACACTGACAGTTAATCCTTACGATACGTATGCTGATAAATATCTGGCAGGATCGGCCACGATGATTGAGCTGGAACGTGAATGGGCTGCACAGAACCCCCAACTACATGAAGGTGATGTAAGAAGCTACGCTAATACAGTTTTGGATAACATGTCATATTCAACTCAGGGAATACGCAATATACTAAACTATTATGCCGGGAATATCACTCAAGACCAACTTGAAAGCAATCTGAAAGGACTGGCTTCACAAGGTTACCGTTATTACAAGGATATAGAAAAATACGGCAAACGTAATCCGTTTTCTCAACAATATAACCTGAACATCGGAAAAGGAACAGAGAAAAACACTTTCAACGCATCCGTATCATATCGCCAAAACCAGCTGGAGGATAAGTTCTCAGAAAATAACACTATCGGTATTAATTTGCAGAACTCAACACAAATGACTTCGTGGCTTACTCTGGATGTAGGAACTTACCTGAATTATGGAAAAGGAACCACACAATCATTTAATCTCTTTTCGCCGGGCTATACTTATATGCCTTATGACGGACTGATGAACAGTGACGGTACGTATTATACAAATACAGAAGAAGACCGTTACAGTCTGTACAATCTGAATCTGTTGCACAACAACGGCTTATATAATCTGGACATAACACCGCTGGATGAAATCGGAATGAATCTGACGAAAAGCCGTGATTTCAGCAACCGTACATTCGTCAGACTCACTTTCAAGTTTACCGACTGGCTAAAATACACAGCGTCCTTCCAGTATGAATATGCAGAATATAAAACTGAGCAATTGAAAGGAAAAGACTCTTTTGAGGTGAGAAACATGGTAAATACATTTTCTACATCAAATAATGACGGTACTTCCACATTTGCCTTACCTTATGGCAATGTATTTTTTACATCAGCAAATACAACACATGCTTATAATTTCCGTCAACAGTTGGATTTTAACAAAACAATTGCCGGGAAACACGATATAACCATGATTCTGGGTACGGAAACCAGAGAAAACAAAATGGAATATAACGACCGTACACTCTACAATTATGATCCACAACTGCTGACTTACAGCATGATTAATGCCGGACAACTAAGCAACTTCAATGGGCAATGGGGATATGCGTCCTTTAGCCAACAAAAATTTGCTTACATTCGTGAACTTGTAAACCGTTATGTATCGGTCTATAGCAATGCAGCCTATACTTATGACGGAAAGTACATGGTAAGTGGAAGTATTCGTTGGGACAAAACGAATCTGTTCTCAACCGGTTCCAAATATCAGAAAAGACCTATTTGGTCGGTAGGAGCCGGCTGGAATATTGATCGTGAAGCATTCTTCAATGTTGCATGGATCAACATGCTAAAACTTCGTGCAAGTTATGGTATCGGCGGTAACATTGCAAAGAACTCAGCTCCTTACATGATAGCATATTATAACAATAACAACCAGGTAGGAGGTATTCAGGGTACTATTTCAAGTCGTCCGAATCCCAATTTACGTTGGGAAAAGACTACAACTCTCAATGTAGGAATAGATTTTGCATTGTTAGGTAATCGCCTCAACGGTTCTATTGAATATTACAATAAAAAAGGAACAGACCTTCTTGCCAATACCAATGGCGTACCGACTGAAGGATGGGGATATAGCACATATTCCATCAATAACGGAGAAATGACGAATAAAGGTTTTGAACTGACACTGTCGGGAGATGTTATTCGCAATAACGACTGGAACTGGAATGTAAGCGGTGTATTAGGTTACAACAAAAATAAAGTAACGTATGTAAATGTGAAAGCTCCGGTAGCATATCTGGTAATTGACTACCCTACCGCATATCCACGGGTAGGAAATCCATACAATGCCATTTATGGCTATCAATGGGCAGGATTGAGTGAGACCGGAACTCCGCAAGTATATGACGCAGAAGGAAAATTATATACAGATATGACTCCTTCGGAAATTGAGGACCTCGTTTACCTGGGAACTACCGTACCAATATATAATGGTTCTGTCAGTACAAATCTACGCTGGAAGAACTGGGAACTGGCTGCTCAGTTTCTGTTTGAAGGCGGACATAAAATGCGTAACACAAACACAGCATTTATTTCGTCGGGTATGGGAGTAGTCAGCAAAGACATAGAAAATCGCTGGCGTGAACCTGGTGACGAAGCTCATACTGATATACCACGCTATATATCTACTGAAAGCCCACTATACAACTATAACTACCAAAGTATGTATGCCAACTCCTCTATAAACGTAATTGATGCAACAAACTGGCGTTTAAGAAACCTTTCATTGACCTACCGCATTCCTTCAAAATGGTGTCATAAACTATATCTGAAGAATGCACGTATCATGCTGGGCATGGAGAATGTGTTTACAATGGCCAAAAGCAGCAATGCCAAGTATTTGCTTGGCGGATATACCAAGCCTAACTACCTGTGTGGCGTTTACCTGAATTTCTAACCATTTATATTGCATGACATTTATGACTAAATTTATAAATCTTTTGATTGTACTCACATGCATTATATGCAGTGCATGCAACGATTACTTGAACATACCGCCGAAAGGCTCCAAAATACCAACTACACTGGCTGACTTCGAAGCACTGTTACGAGACCAGTACACAAATGGCCGTACACCTATTTTGAACGCTTTGTATCTGCTGAACGACGTTTACCTGAAAAATGCACAAGTCAACTCACCAAGCCTCAATCGGGCCAACTACATGTGGGATGAGTCTGCCGACCGTATCATGCTGAACAATTCAGATGAAGATACTTATTATGCACTATATGCGACAATATCCAACTGTAACCTGATTGTAGAAAATGCTCCGACGGCCACTGAAGCTACAGACGCAGAACGGAACGAGGTGATAGCATACGCCAAAGTGATACGGTCGCTTTGCTATGATGTCCTGACTAACTATTATGCAGATACCTACGATGCCTCTACTGCCGAAGAAAAGCTAAGTGTACCCCTTATTACAAGTGCCAATATTGATGCACCCTATAAACAGGTTTCTATTCAATATTTGTATGACTTCATGTTGAATGATATTAAAGAAGCCATTGAAATGGGATTACCAGCTCAATCAATGACAGCAATTCATCCTAATTTAGGGGCTGGTTATGCTTTACTTGCCAGGATATATCTGCAAATGCAAAATTATGAAGAAGCATTACGTTATTCCAATTTAGCCTTGCAACAGAACAATCAGCTATATGACTGGAACTCTTTTTACGAAGAACATCAGGCCGCTATTGAAGACCCCGATAACTACGACAAGCTCGCCACCCCTATGCAATATGATTACGTGGAAAACTATTATTTACGCTACGGTGGACAGTCAAACTACGACAGCTATGAATATAATATTCCTGCAGAAAGAGCCGCACGCTTTGAGGATGGAGATGCCAGATTCCTTTCACGCTGGAAACTTAAGGTAGATAATAACGACACATATTATGCGGCTTTGACTTCCGGTTTCTTCAATCATGGAGGACTAACCACATGCGAGGCATATCTCATCAAAGCCGAATGTCAGGCAAGACTAACAACGCAAAATGATTTTACAGAAGCGATGAATACGCTCAATGCAGTACGCGCTACACGCATCCGCCCCGAGATGTATCGTCCTGCAACTGCAAGTACACTTGAGGAAGCTCTTTCTTTAATTCGGGACACTAAAGACAATGAGTTGATATTCTCCATAGTTCCTTTTGCAGATGCCCGTCGTTTTAACAGCGAAGGAAAATACTTACGTAGAATGACAAAAAATTACAATGGAACAGAATATACTCTAAGCCCGACTTCACATTTGTGGACTATGCCTTTCCCAGCCGGCGCTTTGAATAATCCTGGAAACGGAACTATTGAACAGAATGTATCTAAATAAAACCACGTTATGAAAAAGAAAAATCTCTCTTGGATGGCCTTTTTAAGTTTGGCCATGATGGCATGTACAGGTCAGCCTGTAACCGATGGATATGTATTGAAAGGAAGTATTGAAGGATTACCTGATGGAACACATGTACAACTGGTACCAGTGAGCCACGACAACGAAGCCCCAATGGCAGACACAACAGTAACCAATGGACAGTTTATATTTCAAGGAAAAGTGGAAGAACCAAGGGCTGTGCGCCTGATAGTGAAAGATGCCTACGGATGGCGTAGCCTTATTTTGGAAAACACACCAATAGAAATAAGTGGAGCTGTAACTGAACAAGAGACAAACGGTAATCTATCTTACAATCTTTCTGATTTATCAGTTAGCGGTTCGCCACTCAGCACAAAGTATGATTCGTTATTGTCTGCCCGTACTTATTTGGATTCACTGTATGCTGATAATGCACGCAAGTTTGCAGATTACGATAGCATGATGATGAAAGCATACCAGCAGAAGGACCAGAACAGAATTAAGGAGCTACAACAAAGCGAAAGAGGAAAAGCCAGAATGACAGCTGACAAGAAATTCTTTAACATAGTAGATTCTATATATTATCAGACTGTAATGGCTAATAAAGACTCATTCTGGGGACCTTTAATGATGATATCATTTACGAGATATCTAAGCGAAGACATGAAACCATGGTATGAAGCACTTTCTCCATCAGCCAAGCAATCTTACTACGGACAGAAGGTAAAGGAAGAACTCTATCCTGCCGGAAAAGAAGGAACCAAAGTCCCTGAATTTACCGTTAAAGACAAAAACGGAAACGATGTTACTCTTTCTACTTTGCGTCAAGGAAAGAAATATTTACTAATTGATTTTTGGGCATCCTGGTGCAATCCTTGTCGAAAGGAAATACCTAATCTAAAAAAACTATATGCTCAATATAGCGAAAAAGGATTCGAAATTGTCAGTATTTCCATCGACAAGAAAAAAGAAGAATGGGAAAAGGCTTTAAAAGAAGAACAACTTGCTTGGCCTAACTTTTTAGACGAAACAGGTGTAGCCAGCCTTTATAAGGTAAGATTTGTACCGACTACATACTTGATTGATTCAGAAGGTGTAATGATAGGAGAAAACATTTTAGGAGAAGAACTCGCCAATAGGTTAAAAGAACTTCTTCAATAAAATTTAGAAGGAAACCTTTTTGAACAAGACAAATTAAACAATCTTAATTCTGGAACAATATCATCACATTTTAATTATAATTCACTGTTTCTAGTTGGGTAACTTACTATACAAAAAAATAGTTACCCAACAATGGCAGAAATGTGCGTTTTCTATTTTTTTATTTGATATGACTATCTCAATAAATAAGTACAGCATATACAAAAAAAATCCGTCAAGCAATAGCTTAACGGATTTTCATGCGGAGAGACAGGGATTCGAACCCCGGGTACCTCGCGGTACAACGGTTTTCAAGACCGCCGCAATCGACCACTCTGCCACCTCTCCAAAACTCCCTTCGAAGTGCTTTATTTCTCAAAAGCGATGCAAAGGTAGGGATTTTTTTTGAATCTGCAAACTTTTACAGAAAAAATCATTCATTTTTTCTCAAAAAAGGTCTAAACCACCAGTAAAACACATAAAAAATCATATAAGAGAATTAGCAAAATTATAAATCATATAAAAAATACGTATCTTTGCAGAAAAATTATCAACTCTTAATTTTATTGTAAAAAAATGACGAAAAGACTATTGTTCTACTGGCTATTGTCAGTCCTCTTAGCCTTACCGGCTCTAGCTCAAATACAAGAGCCAATAAAATTTAAAACTGAATGGAAACAAAATTCAGACAGTGAGGCTGAAATTATTTTCAATGCCACAATTGATAAAGGATGGCATGTCTATTCAACAGAATTAGAAGAAGGTGGTCCGATTTCCGCATCTTTCAACATTGATCAAATCCAAGGAGCTGAAACTATAGGTAAACTGACTCCTGTTGGAAATGAGATAAACGAAATGGATCCTATTTTCGGTATGAAAGTAAGATATTTCAAAGATAAGGCTACATTCATACAGAAAATAAAAATAACAGATAAGAACTATAGTATTAAAGGTTATCTGGAATACGGTGCATGTAATGATGAAAATTGCCTCCCTCCTACCAGCGTGGATTTCAGCTTTAACGGAACAAGTACAAGTCCTGCTACAGCAAGTGAAAGTAAAGAAGATATTACAAATAATGCGGGTGGCAGCTCTGAAATAAGCATGACTCCTCTAAAAATTGCTTCATCTGAAAAAACTGACTATTGGAAACCTGTAATCAATGAACTTAACAGCTTCGGCGAGCATGCTGGAGAAGAATCAATGTCGTGGATATATATATTCCTGACAGGTTTGGCCGGAGGTCTTCTTGCACTGTTCACTCCTTGTGTATGGCCTATAATACCTATGACAGTAAGTTTCTTCCTCAAACGTACTAAGGACAAGAAGAAAGGAATACGCGACGCATGGACATACGGTGCTTCAATAGTAGTTATATATCTTACCCTTGGACTTGCCATCACACTTATTTTCGGCGCTAGTGCCCTTAACGCATTATCAACTAATGCTGTATTCAATATACTTTTCTGTCTGATGCTTCTTGTTTTTGCCGCATCATTCTTCGGAGCTTTCGAAATAACACTTCCTTCAAAATGGAGCAATGCAGTTGACAGCAAGGCAGAACAGACAACAGGTCTGTTAAGCATATTCCTCATGGCATTCACATTGTCACTTGTATCATTCTCTTGTACAGGTCCTATAATCGGTTTCTTGCTGGTAGAAGTTTCTACTACTGGCAGCGTTATTGCACCTGCCATAGGTATGCTTGGTTTCGCCATAGCTCTTGCCTTACCGTTCACACTCTTCGCCCTATTCCCGTCATGGCTTAAATCAATGCCTAAATCAGGTGGATGGATGAATGTCATCAAAGTGACATTAGGTTTCCTTGAACTGGCTTTCGCACTGAAATTCCTTTCTGTAGCCGATCTTGCATATGGATGGAGAATACTTGACCGCGAGACATTCCTTGCATTGTGGATTGTTATATTCGGTCTGCTTGGTATGTATCTGTTGGGTAAAATCAAATTCCCGCACGACGATGATGACCAGAAAGTAAGTGTACCGAGATTTTTCATGGCGCTTATATCACTGTCATTTGCCATATATATGATTCCTGGTCTTTGGGGTGCACCTCTAAAGGCTGTCAGTGCTTTTGCTCCACCTATGCAGACACAGGATTTCAACTTATATAAAAATGAAGTACATGCAAAATTCACAGATTATGAAGCAGGTATGGAATACGCACGTATGAATAATAAACCTGTAATGCTAGACTTCACAGGATATGGATGCGTAAACTGCAGAAAGATGGAACTGGCAGTTTGGACAGACCAGAATGTAAGCAAACTGTTGACAGAAGATTATGTACTTATCACACTATACGTTGACGACAAGACTAAATTGGCTGAGCCTATTACTGTAACAGAAAACGGTAAGGAACGTACATTGCGTACTGTAGGCGACAAGTGGAGCTATCTGCAACGTTCTAAGTTCGGAGCAAACGCCCAACCTTTCTACGTATTGGTTGACAATGAAGGTATGCCTCTGAACAAATCATATTCTTACGATGAGGATATTAAACTTTATATAGATTTCCTCGAAACAGGATTAAAGAACTACAAAAAATAAAAATCCGAAAATGATTTCAAAATCAGAAAGAGAGCAAATAATAGCACTCATAAAAAAAGAAGTAGTCCCGGCAATAGGTTGTACAGAACCTATTGCTGTGGCTCTTTGTGTAGCAAAAGCCACTGAGACACTAGGTGAAAGACCTAAAAAGATTTCTGTACTTCTAAGTGCTAACATACTAAAAAATGCCATGGGGGTAGGAATACCCGGCACCGGTATGATAGGTCTTCCGATAGCCATAGCACTGGGGGCAATCATAGGAAAATCGGAATACCAGCTTGAAGTCTTGAAAGACTGTACTCCAGAGGCTGTGGAAGAAGGTAAAAAAATGATTGAATCGCAGACTATAGACATTAGTCTGAAGTATGGAATAGAAGAGAAACTTTATATTGAAGTGAAATGTTCATCTGATAAAGGCGAAGCAACAGCAATAATAAGCGGCGGACACACACACTTCATATATGTAAGCAAGAACGAGGAAATACTTCTGAATGAAAAAGTTTCAGAAAACAATGAAACAAACGAGGAAGAACTAAACCTCAACCTATACAAGGTTTACGAATTTGCCACAACTGCCCCTCTTGATGAAATACGATTCATACTTGAGTCAAAACGACTGAACAAGCAGGCAGCTGAACGCTCTCTTAACGGACATTATGGACATGAATTAGGTAAAACCCTGATGGAATGCAAAAACGAGAGAGAGATAATGGGTAACAATACCTTCACTCATATCTTGTCTTATACATCGGCCGCTTGCGACGCCAGAATGGCAGGAGCGATGATTCCAGTAATGAGTAATTCAGGCAGTGGCAACCAGGGTATAGCAGCCACTCTACCTGTTGTAGTTTATGCGGAAGACAACAACAAGTCTGAAGAGAAACTTATACGTGCACTTGTCCTGAGTCATCTTTCTGTTATATATATAAAACAAAGCCTTGGTCGCCTTTCAGCATTGTGCGGATGTGTAGTTGCAGCCACAGGAAGCAGTTGCGGAATAACATATCTGATGGGGGGAAAATACAAACAGATAGTATATGCTGTACAGAACATGATTGCAAACCTCACAGGAATGATTTGCGACGGTGCAAAGCCTAGTTGCGCACTGAAAGTAACAAGTGGAGTATCAACTGCGGTATTCTCTGCCATAATGGCTATGGAAGAAAAGTGTGTGACATCTGTAGAAGGTATCATTGAAGACAACGTAGATCTAAGTATAAGAAACCTCACAAGAATAGGCTCTGTAGGTATGAACGAGACAGATAAGGTTGTACTCGACATAATGACACATAAAACATGTGAATACTAAAAATACATTAATACACCACACACAAGCGCAAGACTAAACGAAATATTATGCTCCCTACTGACGAATACTATATCCAAAAACTGATAGACGAAGGAGAACATGTCCATCAGGATTTTAAATTCGCTATTTCGGATGCAAGAAAAATAGCCAAAAGCATATCCGCCTTCTCGAATACGGAAGGCGGAAGGCTGTTGGTTGGAGTAAAAGACAACGGCAAAATAGCCGGTGTACGCTCAGAAGAAGAAATATACATGATAGAGGCTGCAGCCAAAATGTACTGCACCCCTGAAGTCAACATATCAAACAAAATATTCAGAGTCCAAGGTAAAGATGTTCTGGAAGTCAGCATAGAAGAAAGCAAAAACAAGCCTGTTTGTGCAATTGACGAGAACAATAAGCCATGGGCTTACGTTAGAATAAATGACGAGAATATTCTTGCCGACACTGTTTTCCTAAACAGATGGAAACACAACAAACAGGAAGAAAAGGTAATTGTAACATACTCTGAAAGGGAAAAATATCTTCTTGATATCCTGTCAAAAAACAAGGAACTTACATTAAACCAATGCAGCAGACTCTCAAGAATTCCACGTATAACAACAAGCAGATTACTGGCCGATTTCATACGCTTTGATTTAGTGGAACAAATCTTCAGAGAGCACACATTCTATTTCAGACTTAAAGAAGAAAATACAAAATAATATGCATTTTTAAATTCAAGGAACAAACATGAATTTCATTACAGAATTAATAAACCAGGCTAATTATATACTTTGGACATACATACTTGTGGCTATGTTGCTAGGATGTGCCCTATGGTTCAGTTTCAAGACCAGGTTTGTACAGTTCAGAATGATATCTGAAATGGTAAGACTCCTAGGCGATTCAACAGCAAAAATTGACGGTCACGAGAAACATATATCTTCCTTTCAGGCATTTACAATATCTTTGGCAAGCCGAGTCGGAACCGGAAATCTGGCAGGAGTTGCAACTGCTATAACCGTAGGAGGCCCTGGAGCTATATTCTGGATGTGGGTAATAGCATTGCTTGGTGCAAGCAGCGCTTTCGTTGAATCTACTTTAGCACAACTTTTTAAGGTGAGAAGCAAACATTCATACATTGGCGGACCTGCCTATTATATGGAAAAAGGTCTTAAAAAAAGATGGATGGGAGTAATTTTCGCCATACTGATAACCATCACATTCGGTTTCGCATTCAACTCCGTACAGAGTAACACTATATGCGCCGCTTTCGACAGTGCATTCAACATTCCTCCTATATATATGGGAATAGGAATTACGATACTTACTATCATTATTATATTCGGGGGCGTACATTGGATAGCCAATGTCAGCAGTATCCTTGTTCCTATAATGGCTCTTGGATATATAATTCTTGCATTATATATAGTGATAAGCAATATTACCCATCTTCCTGACATCTTCGGTATAATAATAAAGAACGCTTTTGGCTTTGAGCAAGCCTTAGGAGGAGGTATAGGCGCGGCATTAATGCAAGGCATTAAACGAGGATTGTTCAGCAACGAAGCCGGAATGGGTTCTGCGCCTAATGCAGCAGCTACAGCACACGTCACCCACCCTGCCAAACAAGGTTTCATTCAAGCCCTTGGAGTTTTCACGGACACGCTGCTCATCTGCACATGTACTGCATTTATAATTCTTTTCAGTGGGAAACATTTCAACACTGACCTTGACGGAATACAGCTCACACAAGCTGCACTGAACAGCCAGATAGGTAACATTGGAAGCACATATATAGCAATAGCGATACTGTTCTTTGCATACAGCAGCATTCTAGGCAACTATTATTACGGTGAGGCCAACATAAGGTTCATCACCAAAAGAAAAGAAGTTATACATATATATAGAATACTTGTAGGCGGAATGGTGTTTTTCGGTTCTATAGCAAGTCTAAAATTTGTATGGAGCCTTGCAGACGTCACAATGGCACTGATGGCTATATGTAATCTGATAGCAATCATTATGCTTGGCAAATATGCATTCAGACTACTTGATGACTATCTGACACAAAAGAAAAACGGAATAAAAAGCCCAGTCTTTTCTAAAGATAAGATGAAAGACATTGAGGAAGATATCACTTGTTGGTGATATTCTGTTGCAATTTCAACGAAACAATATAATTAGAATACACAGTTAACAGATACATTGGAAACAATAGTGTTCAAAATCAATTTATTTCCGTATATTTGCACCAGTAAAAAATAAATAACATTTAAATATATGAGCATATTTTCAAAACTATTCGGGAAAAAAAATGCCGAAAATGCAGAAGAACCTGTAAGAGTAGGTGGAATGGAAGATTTTATGACCCTTATACGTGTGTATTACCAAGCCGTAATGGCATCACAGATGGGCATAAGCAATATAAACTTTTTGCCTGACTTGGCAGTATTCAAACGTACACTTAAAGTACCTACTCAAAACAACAAGCTTGGTATTGCAGAAAAATCACGCTGCAAAAAAATGCTTATTGATATTTACGGGTTGAATGACGGTTTCTTTAAGGAAATAGATGCATCAGTAAAGAAGAACTGTAAAAACGTAAACGACATCAAATCATACCTGTTCATGTTCCAAGGTTTCAGCCAAGACCTGATGATGGTTATCGGTAATTTGATGCAATGGAAATTCCGTATGCCTAGCCTTCTGAAAAAGATGCTTCGCAACATGACAGAAAAAGCCATAAACGATATACTTACGAAAACAGACTGGAAAGACGATGGAGTACGTAAGACTTGTAATAATATCCGTCAATACAAACACGCATTAGGATATTCACAAGAATGGATGAATGATTATGTATATAACATTGTCCTTCTGGCTAAGAAAGAGCCAAAACCAAAAGCATAAGATTAAATATAGAACGAACTATAGGCGGAGTTGGTAAATCATAAGCAATCAACCCCGCCTTAATATTATAGGTATGATGACAAACCCTAAAGACATTGAACAACATCCGTTGGAACCATTCCTTCCGGCCAATGCCTCAATACTTATGTTAGGAAGTTTTCCACCTCAACGTAAAAGATGGAGTATGGATTTCTTCTACCCTAACCTCCAGAACGATATGTGGAGAATATTCGGTTACATTTTCTTCAACGATAAAGAACATTTTCTTACTGAAGACAAAAAAGCATTCAACAAAGAGCAACTTGAATCATTCCTAACAGAAAAAGGTATTGCATTATATGATACAGCTACAGCAGTAATAAGACTTCAGGACAATGCTTCTGACAAATTTCTGGAAGTTGTAGAAGCAACAGATATCGAACTACTGTTAAGACAGCTGCCGAAATGCAAAGCCATAATCACAACAGGACAAAAGGCTACAGATATTATATGCGAATATTTTTCTGTCAAACAACCATCCATAGGCAACAAAACAGAAATATTATTCCACGACAGAAAGCTTCTGCTGTATAGAATGCCATCATCCAGTAGAGCATATCCATTAAAGCTGGAAAAAAAATCAGAACTATATCGTCAGGCTTTCAATGACTTAGATATTTAGAACAAAATATTTTCATTTTTTATTTCATTAAAGGCTTGCCAATATAAAAAAAAGTACTACCTTTGCACACGCAAACACGGGAATAGCTCAGTTGGTAGAGCATCGGTCTCCAAAACCGAGTGTCGGGAGTTCGAGCCTCTCTTCCCGTGCAGAAGTAAAAAGCTGTAACTCAATAAGTTGCAGCTTTTGCTGTTTTAGAGGTCGGACAAATGTCGGACACGAATTTTCTGAATGTCAAACCGTATTACGCTTTCGAACTCGAAAAACGTAATAAAAAAATGTTTTCATCAAGAAAGAAAAGCGCATCGATTTTTAGCATTATTTCGTACACTGAACCAAAACTTCACACTGGTAAAACATGGTATATTGACTTCAAGTCATACGATCCTGTCGAGCAAAAAATGAAAAGAAAGAAGTATATGCTTGATGGAATACCTAAAGTTACCGACCGTCGTCGTCGTGCAAACGAAATCATCACAAACCTTAATATTAAGCTCCGTTCCGGCTGGAACCCGTGGGCTGATGTCGAGAATTCCAGACAATACACACCGTATATAGATATTATGCGTAGGTATCATATATATCTAGAGAAATTGTATGCTGCAGGAACAATAAAAGAGAACACCATCAAGGATTATGAGAAACGTCTGAGAGTGTTTGAAGAATACACTTCTAAACGTATTCCGGCAATAGTCTATGCCTACCAGATAGACCAATCTTTCATCTCCGATTTTCTTGACTATGTGCTGTTAGACCGTGATTCATCAGCCAGAACCAGGAATAACTATCGTACATGGCTATCATCAGTCTGCAATTGGATGATGGAAAAGCAGTACCTGGTAAAGAATCCGGTTGAAAACATCCGTATGCTGCAGGAAGATGAGAAGAAACGCTCTGCCCTATCGTCTGCAGACATACAGAAGCTAAAGAAATATCTCAAGAAAGAGAATCAACACTTCCTGTTCTTATGCCAGTTCGCGTATTATACCTTCATCCGTCCGGACGAAATAACCAATATAAAACTATCTGATATCTATCTGAAGGAACAGAAGGTCTTTATAGCTTCGAGCATAAGCAAGAACCGCAAGGATGGCATGGTAGGTCTTAATGACAAGCTCATCAAGACAATGCTTGACCTTGATATCTTTAAAAATCCCGGTGATTATTATCTATTCGGTAAAGGGTTCAAGCCATCAAAGGAAAAAGTCACCACAAAGGTTTACAGGAATTACTTTAACAAGGTACGTGAAAAACTGAAATTTCCAGACAGCTATCAATTCTATTCCCTGAAGGATTCCGGAATACGTGATTTGGCAAATGCTGAAGGAATTGTCATCGCGCGTGACCAGGCTCGCCATGCTGACGTATCTACTACAAATAAATATCTCAAAGGTACCAATATGACTGTTCATGAGGAAACCAAGCATTTTGAGGGTGAGTTCTAAAAAAATGTGGTACTGCGTTTCCCAACGGAGTACCACGAAATAACCGATATGAGAATATCATTCAACAAGATAGAAAATACCTTCAGCTACCTTATCCAATCCCTTTGGAGTTATAGTATATCGTATTTCTTTGCAGAAATATTTTTTGTTCCGTATTACAAAGATCTGTCGTAAATCATAAGTTTTATTTGTTATAAACTTAAAGCTGTATTCTATTGAAGTGTCTATTTTCTCATCATTCTGATAATATGACATCAGACCTGTGTCACCGCTAAATGACAATGTATGATTCATATTAACATGAGTTGGCATAGCTTCTTCTCTTGGATTATATTCATCAATAAAATAATGATCTACATAAGAACATGGAAAATCATAATTTGATAATTGATATTTACCATTGATCATTACAGTGACTTTCTGCATACCGTAATAAATTCCAATATATATCCTATCAGGGATATAACTTTCAATCTTAGCATTTCCGTTAATCAGGTCTGTAATACCAACTTTCTCTTCAGACTGATTTATATCAGTAATACTCTTTACGGCCGGACACGTACCAGACATACCATCATAGTTCCATATTTCAGCTCTACCAATATCAGCAGGTACAATTTTGAATGTTGTTTTATTTTCTATATCATTATTTCCTCCATCTGCAAATCTGTTTACCACTCTTAATGTCAGATACTCCTGTTGCGTTGTATCATAATTGACTAACTTAACCATTGCATAATCTATACCATATTTATCAGAATGAATAAGGTATGGATTATCGTAATAAGTCTGATAATTAGCCGGATCAACATTCTCGCTTGAACTTACATTAACAACAGTGGAAAGTGGTTTTACATTTTCGTCAAGACGAAAATACTTATATATATCCTTACTAGGAAAGTCATAAGATACAGCATCATAGTTATAAGCATAATCTACATCAGGATCATAAACTTTTTCAATATTATCATCAAGCACATCATCTATATATATGATGCTTGAAAAATCAAAATAGGATGATCGCTTGTATATATTATAGATACCGGTAAACTTATCTACTACTATAATGCAATGAAGGTATTTTTCGATTTCATCAAAAAACTCATTAACAGTCCAATCCGGAAGTATTTCCTGCGGTTTTAATTCTGGACGAGTATTAACTATAAATACACGTTGCCAAAAATAATCCTCTATATAATCTCTTCCTTTAACGAAACCTAGTTTCTCGATAATATTTTCAAGGATGTACAAAAGGTAATATTGAGGAACCATGCTTGTATCATGATTAAATACCGGTGCATTATTTCTTAGATCCAAACCATTAACATAGTTATTATAGTATGTCTTGTAAGCTACTACAGGTGTATAAACAGCATGATGAGTTTTAGATGTACCATATAATGATTGAACAGCTTCATCGTCACTGTAGTTCACATCGTCTATTTCAATCTCCCTTATGCGCTGTTCTCCATTATAATTGAGCTGAGAATTACCGGCTAAAATCTGAATTTTTGCTGTGTAATTATCAACAGAAAGAACAACTTCTATTCCATGAATCAATTCGAAAGCTCCTGCAGTAATTACAGCAGTGCGGTTATTAATCTTGGTTGTAACGTCAGAACGCTGTATATTTTTATAAATCTGTCTGTTCTGAGGGACTCGAAGATCTATATCTATATCATAGGTATATTCCCCATTCCTGGTGAAATAAGGATTCTCCGTAATAAGTTCAAGCTCGAACTGTTCCGGAAGAACTACTTCCTGGCCATCTATGAATAATCGTGTCATAATCTTATTCTCCTTGATGCGTTATTCTTCATTTTAGTTACAAGATCCTGTGCTTCGTTGATACCCATTTTGCCTGTAGCCTTGGTATAAGTATATATCGGTTCGTTCAGTCGCTTGTTGAGAGCACCCATAACTTTTACAGCCTCGAGCATGACAGCAGACATACCGTTATCTACAGGTGCAGCCTGCTGATAATAGGTATTGTTTGTTGTCGAGCTGACACCGGAAAGAACAGCCGAAACATCTTTGGCAGTCAAGCTGCCAATGGTGTTGTTCTTTTGTGCGCGGTCAATCAAGTCAAGGACTGGGCGAACAGAAGGGTTGCTGACTGCATAGCGGTTGGCAACGAACTCACCGGCATGTACAATACCTTTAGGTTCATCGTGCTTGCCGTAACCGGTATAACCGCCAGATTCGAATCCGTTTATTGCAGCTTTGGCAGTTTCGAATGCTGCAGTAATCAAGGCTGTTTTTGCAGCAGCAGCTGCCAAAGCACCAAAAACATTTATACCACCTTCAGCCAAAGCTGACATAGTTGATTCTGCTATATATGCAATCATTGTTTTTTTCAACGTGTCAAGAATAAGAACAAGAGTAGCTTTCATAAAATCGCCCAATGACGCTTCAGAGTCTGTTAACATCTCTGCAAAAACCTCACCGAACTGCTGACCAATACCTTGTGCAAATGATATTTGCTCTTTAAGTTTAGCCTGATACTCATCATAATTACGCTTGGAACGTTCAAGTCCTTCTTTTTGTTTCTTATTCATTATCTCAGCCTTCTTTTCTTCTGAAATCTCTGTTGATGCAAGAACCTGATTATAAAATTCATCCTGAATATCTAGCAGTTGTTGCTTATATTCTTTCTCTGAAGTCAAACCTTCATAATGACTACGTGTTGCACTTTCAATTTTGAGTTGTGCTTCTTTCTCAAGTTTTGAGAAAGCAATATCAGAGTTTTCTTCTTTCTCCTGTTCATCCAGTTGCTTACATTGTTCTTTATATTGAATCTGCATCTCGAGCAGCTTATCCTGAATCTGTCTTCGCTTCTCAGGCTCCAAACCAACAATTTCAAGCATCTTCTCGAGATGCTGACGCTCGAGGTCTTCAGACAATGCCTGGTAATCCTTCTGAGTCATTGTGTCAGAATTGATATATGACTTTTTGAGTTGGGATAACTCTTCGTAATATCTTTCTGTTTCTGCTTTTGTGGCAACCTCTACTGCTGAAGGCTTGTCTTTATTATCATCAACAGTTGCAATTACATTATCTTTAACAGGTTCAGGATCTTTTATTGATGAAATAATATTCTTCAAAGTTTCTTTGCGTTTAAGAAGATATTCAAGTTCATCTGCCTTTTCTTCAGCCTGATTACTCAATGATTTAAGTAATGCCTGACGCTGAGATTCATCAACATCATTTCTTTCCATGATAATCTTCTTCTGCTCAGCATAGTACTTTTGATATGCGATTGTTTCTTTCGTGAGTTTATCTTCAACATTTGCAAGTTCTGTCTGAGCATCCTGTTTCAACGTCTGTTTCTGGCGGTCATTGAGATTATTAATATTCTTGTATCTATCCTCGATGTCCTGATATCTCTTCAACTCATCATTAGTACGCTGTAATTCTTCGTTATATCTGCGTTGAGCTTCAGTTGCTTTATCTGTGTTTGGTACAAGTTTAGTAATTAAATACGTACCTAACGCTGTTATACCACCTATTATGAGTCCAGCCGGATTCAATTTTAGCACTTTATTGAATGCTGCAGTAGATGTAGTAGCAACTTTAGTCCATGTGTCATAAAGTTTGGTCTTAATTGTTGCTGCATTAACAGCAATAGTATATGCACCTATAGCTGCAGTACTCGTTATTATTACAGTACGATATTCTATTGCAAAATCAATTAGCTTAGGAAGTACAGTAATGATTTTAGTAGTAAGACTACTCAATGTCATTATTGAAGGATTCAATCTTTCAGCCAGTTCTATACCTGCTTCTTTAATAGCATTTTTATGCTGCTCGAGTTTTGCCCGGTTTGTGTCTGAGTTGATGGCTGCTTGTTCTACTGCGATATTTGTATTTGTAACCGCCTGAGTATATCTATCTACAGCATCAACATTTTGTATCAAAATGGATGCTGCAGTATATGCTTCTTCACCAAACATCTTCTGTATGTCACCTGCAGTCATACCCTTTTTATTCAAGTTCTCGAGTGCAGTCTGGAGCCCGACAACTTTAGGATTAGTTTCATCCGGACCGGTTTGCAGTACCAGGAAGAATTTACGCAAAGCAGTACCAGCGACCTCTGCTTCCACACCTTTTTCGGCAAGAGTCTGAATAGTTCCCTGAAACTGTTCTATACTGACACCAGCTGAAGCTGCAGCTACACCTGCATTCTTGATTGTAGCCGCCTGTGCAGAAACATCAGCCGCACCCTCTTTTGAGCCTGCAGCAAGGACATTCACGTACTTAGCCGCCTGATCAGCAGACTCACCATACATATTCAGTGAAATGGTAGTTGCTGTAACAGCATCCTTCAGGTCAATTTTTGCAGCTGCAGCCAATCGCATGGCTTCAACCGTTACTGCATTAAGTGCCTCTTTATTACCAAGAAGTTCCGGTTTCTTAGAACCGATAAGCATATACGCCTGTAGGATTTCGTCAGATGACTGGCGGATACGAAGGCCTGACTCTTCCATAGAGGTAGAAAGAATCTCAGCCTGGCGAGTCAGCCACTGGATAGAATCGTCATCAAGACCGGTAAGAGCTTTCAGTTCTGCCTGGGCTTCTTCCTTATCATCACGGTTACTGCGTAACTTATTAATCGTAAACGACACACCGGTCAATGCTGCAGCACCAGTCGCAATCATACCGCCCCATTTGGTGATACCATTGTTCATGCGTTCAAGCCATGAAGTAGTTTCCATGGTTTCCATCTTGATTTTCTGGAGTTCAGCAGTAACAAGTTTGGCCTGTTGCTGGTACATCTTCCACTCTGCAGAACCTCTCTTTATGTATCCACTGTTTAGCTGCTTATTGATAGCTGTCAGTGTAGCACGAAGTTCTTTAGGTGTTGCCTTGTCTAGATTATTCATAACCTCTGTCAAGGCAGTAGTATCTCTTTTGAGTGTCTTTATCTGAGCTTCTGTTTTTCGAAGTTCAGAAGTCACCTGCTTAATCTTGGATTTATCACCAGCATTGTAGGCTTCGGCCAACTCCTTCTTTAGTCCTGAGGCTATGCCTTCAAGACTTTTGAGTTCCTGTTTGGCTTCTTCACCATTCACCTTAACCTCGACGGTAGCCGTTTCGTTAATAGCCATATCTTAGAATTTAATTATTGAACGTAATTTTAGAATGACAAACGCTATAATAGAGAGTAACGCAATTATAGTGAAACCTATGCAAAACTTCTCCCAGGAATTTCTTTTGCGTTCAACTTCAATATGTTTAACTTCAGTTTTAATAATCGTGCTGTCTTTACCATGAATATACACTGTATCTGAAGGAACTTTGAAGTCGGCAAGAAGATTACCCATTGAATCCAACTGGAATCTTAGTTTTGCATTTTCTGACTGAGCCATATCGAACCATGACAACAATACTTTGCCGTTTGAATCACACTCTAACAATGCTCTTATTGATGCCGAGTCTGAAGGTCTGAACACAGGAATCAATTTCTCATGCACGATGATCTGTGTATGACTGTCTGTAGATGTAAGGTGCTTCCCGGTCTTGCAACCGAGAAACACCGAACAACCAATAAACATCAAGAATATATAAATGAAAGCTCTCATAATAATTGCCATCCTGATTCAACATCTGACAATACAGCCGGAACACCATTTTCTACTTGAGAAATGGCAGCAGCAAAAGCGCACATAGTATCTTTATCATCAACGTTCGGAACGAAGGTTGAAGGAACTTCCATCTCTGTACATACTCTTTTGATGTAGCCGGATGTGTTGTTTTCTGTTTCTGGAGCCCAACGGTTTATAAAATCCGCTATCGTCTGACAACCATGTACCTTACGGTAGTTCTGCAGCAGCTTGATTAAAGCTCTGTAGCCATATGCAATCGTTTCAAACTCTTCGAATGAATTGTCATTCTTTACTGATTCATCTACTTCACCCTGCCAGTCAGTGCGCTGGCTGTTTCGTATGTTGCCCGGATTGTTGTTTCGTAATCCTCTTGGTAGTTTTGTCATAATCTGATTGTTTTATTGTTTATCATTAACAAGAATTTGGTTTGTGCGTGGTGGTAATCTTTTACCACAGTCATCTCGTAAGCATTTCTGATATTCCAGTTTAAGTTTCTCAATCTCCAATGCAGTGTTTTTCTCCATCAGCTCACGAATTTGTTTTCTGTCTTCATTCTTCTCCAGATAAAGCTGGTCAATCTTAGCATCGAGGTCAATAACTTTTTTTTCTTTCTTCTCGTAAAGTTCCTTCCATTCTGCAGCATAAGAAGTTATATTGTCAGTTTCCACCTTCCTTGCAGCAAGTTCTTCTTTTCGAGCTTGAGCTTCTTCTTTATTTGCAGTCGCTTCTTCCTTACGTTTACGAGAATCATAGAATAAGAAAATACTTATTAGAGGTAGCAGTATCGAAGAAACAATACCGCTAATAATCTCAATTATAGGCTTAATAAAGTCCATATCCAGAGTAAAAGAGTTAGAATACCAGGAACAATAATGCCGGCAAGAACATCAAGCCAATCCCACTTACTACCTGATGTCTTTTGTATATATTCAACAGAACACATAGCAACGAACACACAAACCAATCCGGTAAATGCAGATTGCAGCATCGTCATATTCGTAAGAATCATTGTACAAATAATCCATAAAACTAATATCACGATACCTGCCTTTAGATGTTTTGGACGGTTACTAATCTTCAGCCATCCAAATAAATTAAAAACACTATTCATACTTAATATAGTTTGATATTCAAATGTATTAAGCAGGAATAGTGTGTAAAAAGACAAAGCCCCAATAACAGTTAGGGCTTTGAATGAATATTAATAGAATATATAATCTCTCAGAACTGTTAAATAAACCGTAAGTATTATAATCAACTCTGCATAAAATACAGGTTTTGTACTGACTAATCTATCATAAATGGTCAGTTCTGTAGATGACTTATTATAATTGAAAACAATCCACATGACATATACAATCCACCAAGTTAATGCCCATGATAGATTACACCATACCCAGCACTGGGAAAACAACAGCAACATGCCGGAACCGACATAATGAGCTATTCGTTCAGATTTTTCACCATGAATGAAATTTGGTGATAAACCAACAATTGCCATTCCGACAACACTCAGGAAGATCAAGAACTGGCTGTTCTCTGAACTGTTCTCCAGGGCTTCAGGTAATAATGTAATGGCTGTAAACAACATTACGAATGTGAACCATTTTTTATGGTTGATACGATAATATGTTTCACTGATGGAATACGGTATTCCGGAATTAATTGATATTATAGCCGTGTATGTGGCTATAGTCAAGAATGAAATTAATATCAATGAAATCATAAATATAAATTGTTAAGTTTTCCGAGCTATTCTACCACCTCATACAGCATATAACTGCCATCTTCCTGCCTTTCATAATTAGAAAGGTATAAAGGATTTTGTATTCCTTTTTTATCTTTTACAATCAAAGATATGCTTTTAAATGTATCATCAACTACTGTATCATATTTAAAATATTTTCCATTTCCTATTGCAAACAGCAATGGCTCTTGGTTACCTACTGGCATAAGCGTTTTCAAATCATATTCTATTTTTATATCTTGTATATCTCCTGTATTTTTCTTAATTCTATAATAGAGTTCGTAAATATCAAAATAGCATTTGTTAAGACCTATGTTAGTCAATTCCCATCCTATTGATAATTTACCATCAGCTATGTTAGCATTCAATATAGATAATACATATCTGAAACCAACGCATGATAATATATTATTAATTACGTAATAACTTTGTGGGCTAATATCTCTTAATTGAACATTTTGTTTTGCATTAGGAGTTCTAACGGCTATATTATGTGCTCTGACAAATGGTTGTTTTGTTAATCTAAATAAATCATAAGCCCATAATCCGCAATTATCTCCAAAATAAGCATTATTAGTCCACATTGCAAACTCACCAGTTATAAAATCACCTCTTTCAGCATATTTTTTTAATAAATCATAGAATGTTATATTCAAAGCAATATAGCGATTTTTGTCAAAAATAGTTGGATTTCTTGCTCCTATATTATCTATAAAAATACCAAGATAGCCAGCGTTATTATATAATTCTTTACTATCAATAAAAAATTTATTTCTTTCAAAATATTGATACCCATCATTAAATGAAAGTCCTATGTTAATTTGAAGATCTGGTACGTTTGTTAAAAAGGCTTGTACGTATCTATTTATATTTTCTACATTTGTTGTTAATTCTAAATTACCCCATGCCCCCTCTCCCCATGGACCAAGAAAACCAAAATCTATGAAAAGAATTAAATCTTTTGCAGTTATATTATTTTCTTCATCTATAACTGTTGTATTAATCCAATTCCCGAATGCTTTTAAAAGTTTTTCATACTCCGTATACACAACGTCTAAATTCACATCCAACAATAAATGATTATTACCATCACTGTCTGTATATGTTGCAGATTGTCCATTATTATTCTTCATAAGTTCTGCAACGTATGAAGGGAAAGAAATTTTATAACTTTCAAATGTTTCATAATTACTACTTATACATGACGGAAACAATCTTAGGGCTGTTCTTTGTTTTTTACCATAGCAAGTAGTAAGATATTCTTCAATAGGGGAAAAATCATAATTGTTTTCTTCTTTTTGTACATCCAGCCAATAAAAATATCTATAACTAGTGTTACAAGTATCATCTCCTATGTAGTTAAGGCCAAGATTTTTATTCTCTGTTCCAAAAATTCCTATATTACCTTGATTCCAAACTATATTATCAGTTCTAAGCATTTGCCCTTTTTTTTCTGTCTGCTTATCATCAAAGTAATTTTGTTGTAATGTATTTGATGAATAATAAGATGGAGTATCGAATTTCTTTCTACTTAATAAAAAGTTCCTATTAGATAATTTTACAATATTTTTTACAGGTCCAGTATTATCAGTTATAGGCATATCTTTTATACTGATTATTGCTTTAAAACCTTTAGCTTCTAATACTAAAGTACTCTCAGTATTGTAGTTAGCATAGCTAGAAAATTCTTTTATATTTTGATTTTCTTTATCTATTAAAAATGATTGTAATCTTACTTCATCATCTGTTGTAAATGTCTTATACAGTCTAAATTTATATCCACTTGCATTAGGGAAAATATTTCTATCTATTTCCAGAGACTCTATAATTTTTTTATAATATTCATTTTCAATAGAATTCGGTTCAATGAAATTTACATTCTTAACTTTTATATTGATATTACCTCGCTCTTCTATATGTAATTTAATTTTATTATTGCCCAAATCAGGTAGGTAATAATCTTTATATGGAGGATATAGATTTAATGTCGCTCCGTTGTTAAATACAAGTTCTATTTTATTACATATATTGCAATCTGTAAATTGAATTATTCTAGGCTTATTAGTTGTATTTAAAGCAATTTCAAAAATCCCAACTGATAAATCATTATATTTAAACGACTCATCATCATTTATATAGCAAGATATATCTGAATTATTATATAATGGTATTTTATTTAAAACTGTAAAATCCTTAGCTACATATTTATTTTCTAAGTTTTTAAATACAATATAAATTCCCTCGTAATAATAAACTTTATTATTACATTTTGTCAAATCAAAATTATCATCTGTATTTTTTAATGTGATAAATATATAACTCTGACCATTTTGATTATCAGTAAATCTCACCATTTTACTTGTTTCAGAGTTTCCTACTATTTGCAATCTTGATATTGAATTAAGTTTCTCCGTATCTATTTGTTCAATATCAATGTACATCTCCTTGATATAAGTATTTATCTCTTTATTATCAGTAAATTCTACTTTTACGATATTACTATCTAACTCGGATAGCTTCTCCTTCAACACCTTACCCTGTTCTGCTGCCAATACCTTAATCCTCTCCGGAGTAGATTCACCACCATCAAGATTATTGACGACCTCGATATTATCGGTTGAGCCAGAAACACCAGAATTACCTTGTTCGCCTTTTGGACCAACAGGACCAATAAGACCTTGAGGACCAAGCTCGCCCTGAGGACCTGTAATATCACCAACATTGAAATACCTGCCATTAACAGCATTACCGTCTTTACCAACATAAAGATACAGATTCTTGCCAACAAGATACCCTACAGCTTTTTCATCCTCTGGTGGAGTAACCGGTAATTGTGATTCTGATTGTACTCTTTTGAAGCCACTGCAGACATGCTCAAAAACACTGAGCTTTTGGTTGATGTCTGTGATATTTTGGATTGTATTATCAATCATATCAAGAAGTGCTGCACCAACACGTGGAGCAGTGTTCTTTTTCTCGAGAATTTCATCTCTAATTTGTAAAGCTAATGCCTGTAATTCACTAAATGTTTTTGCCATAATCCTTAGTTTTTTACGAAGTAAGTTTTCCGAGCTATTCTACAAAAAGACATCAATAAGAGTATTTATTCTTGTTTCTCCAGTGTGAACCCCATAGACGATTACGCATAGAAGTACCTCTCACTCTTTCGTTGTATTGGATTGCATCAACAATCAAACCGCAAAACTCTTCGGAATACATATATGCCATCTGTTCTTTTAGCACCATAACTGATGCAAAATATGGGCGAGAGAACCATTCACGAGGATATCTCGTTTCTCCTGAGGTATAACCGCCACCCCAACCAGGTCCTCTTTTACGAGGAACATCAAGCCTGTTCTCTTCTCTATAACTCCAATCAAGAACCTCAAGATATCCTTGATTTCCTCTTTTATAACCTACACCAGTACCGCAATCCTGATAAATACCATACTGCATAAATTTATGCTGAATGGTAGCAAAGTCAGGAGAGCCTGCAACATTCTCACTTATTTGTTGATGAAGCCTGTAAGTGTCTATAACATGTAGCCGTTCAATCTTCTCACGCCAGATATTTATCATCATGTCTGACCAGGCGTTCATATATTTCAATCGGTCTTCAGGAGTGGCATTCTCAGATCTTCTCTGTTTTTCTTTAGAGTCGAAACTATGCCAACCACTCTTTATACCATGCCAACCTTTAGCCATCCCATTCGTCCTCCTTATAACATAGATTAATAGGTTCAGAAATCTCAGTCATGAAATACAGCCCTGTGCAACCGGAAATGAAATACTCACCCAGTTCGCGGGCATAAATCCGTGATACATTGAGGAATGATTTATCCATATCCTCATACAGATATTTGTCGCGGATCATGCGAGAATGAAACTGTCTGAATATCTGTCTGCAGATATCAAGTTTCTCGGCACGGTCTTTCATATCATCGAATTTATAGCGGATGAGAAGAAACACCGTGAAGGTGCGTTTCTTGAACCATCCGCCACCTATCTGTTCAGTGGATGCATCGTTTGTATCATCGATACAGACGAAAGCAGACTGCTTGCGGAAATTCTCGAGTACATCCTGAAGTGAATTTATTCCACTGCAGGAACACGGAAAGAAAGCGTTGGCTTTAGCCAGCTTATTCTTTTCCGTCAGAACTTTAAAATATTCGTGTCCGTCAAAGAAATTAATTGCGTCCATTTTTCTGTCTTGATTTTAGTTCCTGAATATCGTGTGCTTTAGCATCGAGTTCTGTCAGGGCGCGCCAGCAGTCCATCTGCAGAACTTCTTTTTCTTTAGTTACATCGCCACCTGTCAAGGCGCGTATCTGAGCGTTCATCGCACCCATCAGGTCGGGTATCTCCGGCTGATCAGCGTCGCCAATGCTCTGGATAGGCTGAAAGAAATGATGAAACATTGATGAGAAATACAGTTTGATGCTACCCCACCAAAGGAAAACCGACATCAGTTCATATTCTTTTTGGCGTGATAAGAATGCCTTCAGAGTACCTTTCAATCCCGGATGTTTCTTATAAAGGAAACCATACAGAGATTTAAGATGATTGATATCCTGCGAATACAGATAGCCCTGGTAATGGTTCTCACAACAAAGGTATTCTTCGAATGATAGACCATGTAACATAGCGTTGATAGCATATCGTCCGGCTATGCAGTCAAGTCTGACCGGATATCCGTTCGGCTTGGATATGAAATCAAGCTGACGGATAAAGCTACAAATCCGCCAGTCGTGCATGATGAATCTGAGTTTCTTTCGCCAGCTTACGCGAAAAGTACACAGCCAACCACCCTTGACTTTCTTCTTCATCCGAATGCCTGTAAAGCGTATGAAGATGTATGTCTTTGCCTTTGCCGGCGCGAACAAGGTAATGGCAAAGAACACATATCTCAACTGTTCCTGGTTGAGTTCCTGCCATGATGTCGGAAACCTGAAGTCAAGCACCCTATCCGAAAAAGTATGTGGAATCTTCCTGCTCATTCTGGTATGTCTCAAAATGTTTGACCTTATATGCTGCTGAATTCTTATAGCTTGTGAAAGCATCAAGTTTGCTCTCTGCATAATTTTCTATGCGTTCAAGCATACTCTTTGCAGCAGACCAGTTTTTAGCAATGCAGAAACCAATAAACCGACACATGTAGTCTGCCATAGCGGATTCTTCTTTAGTGAAAGCATTGTGTCGAGCCTGTTCGAGAATATGATCGAAGAACTCGGCCGATACGTGCTGCATAAGTTTTTCTTCTGCATGATACATCTTTGTCCGGAACTCAACGAGTTTAGAACGATGTACATCTGATGAAGGGAAATCGACGTACATCTTCAGCTGCTTTGCGGTATAAATCAGATTCGGGATATTGATACGCGCTTGCGGTGTATCAGCCCAATCTGTACCGACAAGCAGTTCCAGACATCTGTCGTATGTATCATCATACGCATTAGTCACCTTCTGCAGCAGGTTCTTTACTCTGTCAGCTGAAGCCGGAGCAAGGTTTTGGTTTGATACAATACCAAAGCCTGTAGGCGTAAGCACAAGGTCAAGTTCCGGAATCTGTTCTGCGTATGTACGTAAACAGACCAATTTTGTTACAGCCTGCTCAAGACCGGGAATAGTATCGAGATTATCGGCCATCGTGCCAAGTAGCTCTACATTGATACTCTGCAGTGTGTCCTCGAGGTGAGGAGCAATCATATCATAGACCTCGGCAGTTGAATTAGTAGCCGAGGAACAAATCTTTTCGAATAATTCTTGTGAAAATACTATTGCCATGGTAATATGTTTTAGGATTTACTTTCAAGATCTGAAGCTGTCTTTATCTTTGCATCGGTATTCTGGTCAAGAGTAGTAAGCAGAACCATAGGTACATCAGGATAAACCTTTTCGCCCCAGCCGTTATACTCAATCACGATATTATGAGGTATATTCATAAGGTCGTGGAAAGGAATCTCGAGCGCCTGTTTGAGAGTGAACAGCTCACGTTTGTCGGAGCCGGAGTTGTTACTCTGACTTTTGCCCGGAGTTGCACCTACAAGGTTCGGATGGATGTTGTCGCCATAACAAGTGATATTGCTGGCTTCCTGAATATCCTCACTCCAGTCGCCACCTTCCTTGCCTGTTTCAATGACATTGATACGGACCATCTTCACCTCTCGTCCGTTCGGATCAATGTAGTAACCGGTTATCCAAACCTTGCCGGAGTTCTCTATTCCGGAAACGAAATTCTTGATATTCTGTTTCTCCTTTTTGATGCGCTCCATTTTCTGCAGCGGGTCTGTGATATGTTCCTCTGCACAAATGTTACTCCAGTAATCCTTGTGTACTTCAACCTGATATTTCACGCTGGCATGATTGCGTAGCTTTGCCTTCTTGCCCTTGCCGATAAGTCGCTTTATGTCGTACCAGTCGCCACGAAAAATACTTGTGTAATAAGGTATCGGGTAATACTGATATCCCGGAGTCGGGAAACGTACCAGGATAGCAAACTTACGTTCTGTAGTTCTAACTTTAGTCTGCCCGTCACGCCCCGGTTCACGCCCCATCAGAACCATAAGGTCACCCATAGGATCACGCGGATCAAGCAAGCGGATAACTTCGTAATCCTTATCGCTGAGAGAAGCGTTCTGGCGGAAATTGGCATAAATCACATGATTGATTTTGCCGTTTCTTGCCTTTTCGAAGCGGCAATAACAGGCTTCTTTGTGTATAAGGCGGTTAATTTTCTGACCGTCCTGAGAAAGAATGATTACCGACACACAGAAGAAGAAATACTTCATGTCTGTAGCCTGCTCGAGCTGGAACAATGGAAGGCTGTTTCGCACCAACCACCGTTTAATCTCAGGATGAGTAGTCGGGGCTTTTGTATCGACATCCATATACTTCAGTCCGGCACCATAACAAGTGATGACGTTGAACAGTTTGTTCTGACTCATCACTTCATCAACACCTATCATCTTTATTATTTCAAAAGGAAGTTGGTTATCATCTCCAAAATTGACGTATGCCATACCGTTTCTTCCGGGAACAGGCGTAGTCTGAATATCCGCGTCTTCATCAAAGACAAGGGAACTGTCAGTGACAGAAGCCATCTCTGTAGCTACATTCGAAACACTGATATCGAATATCTCACCAGGAATGAAGTTGTCATCGTATTGTTGAATTATTTTATCCATAGTTTACAGGTATATAGTCATATTATTAATCTCGAAAAGCGATATATCACGAAAGGAACGAATCAGACCGGATGCAGGAAGGCGAACACGGTGAATACCTTTTCTCCAGTGCGAGCCAACACAGACAGCACCTTTGTACTCGAGAATATCACCTGTACTGAGTTTCCACAGTTTCAGGTTGCATGGTTGCCCGGACTCGAGCAACCTCATAGCATCTTTGATATGTATTACATTCATAAGCATTAATTATAAGTATCGTCAAACGTATCATCGAAGATGTCAGGCAGCAGCTTCAGGCGATTCTGACAGCGTGATGAAAGGATATAAGTAATAGTAAAAGAGAACAGGCCGTCATTCGAAGTATCGCGCTGCGTGTCACTATCAATAATTGTAATAGGGATTTCTTCAGAAGCATCTATCAGATATACCTCTTGCGAACGTGCCACATCATCAACCAGAGTGTACATTGATTCCGGGATATAACCAGTAGAGAGTGTGTGTTTGCGCTGCTCATCGATATGGTAGGTTCTGTATGTACCGTTGAAATAAGCTGCACTGCGAGTAAGTTCCGGCTCCAGCTTATCAGTTCCGATGAAATAAAATGTCTCCATACAGCCGAATGAGTTCCGGAACTTGATACCGATTGAATCCGGCTCGTCATGGTCAAGCCTGTACACCTGCTTTCTGGCTCCTGCAGTAACAGTATATCGTAACAGCTTGTAACCGGATTGAGTGAAGCGTGAAGGCGAAACATCCACTGAACGGATATTATAATCCGGAACGGTACCAAGAGAACGAACTGAAGTATATATCTTATTCGATTCATTGACAAAAACACATTCGGCACTTACAGAGATAGATGTACCACCTGAAGAAATCTTGCCTGTTGTAAGATATAGATTTTCCTTGCGGTCGAAAGATGTAATCTTATCACGACTTGCAAGAGCTGTAAGAAAATAATTGTTTACAAAATCAGTAGCACTACCAGGTATCAGGTATTGCGATAACAGCACAATGAATGTCTTGCTGATCGAAGTTTCACTCGATGCGCTGCAGGTGTATGAAAACTGACTTAATGGAGCTGTCAGAAGATATGGCTCCATGAGTGAGAACAGGTCAAGAATATGTACCTGATTCTTTGAGTCCGGTGTATATGTTTCCTGCAGAATCACATTACCGTCTTTGCTCAACGAAAATGTAACCTGCTTGTCTGCACCTATCACGATGTCGAGTTGTGAAGAGAGAACGAAATCCGGTATATCTTGAATTATTGAAAGCATAAATCTTTGTTTTTATTCAAAGATATGCTGCGCCGGAAAAGCCTAAAAAGACAAAAGGCGCAACGTCATCACGACGCCACGCCTTGGAATATAAAATGTAATAAAAAAATCATCTAAAAAGAGAAGCTGTTATTTTCTCTGTATGAGCCATGATGGTTTACCGTCAGGCGAAATGCCTATCTCATAACCGAGTTCAACCATTTTCTGAGCAATCTCATTAAGACTTATCTCAGCCATTTCCGATAGTTCATCCTGTATCTGCTGAGAAGTTTTGTAAATAACATTCTCTGAACCTTTGTCTGCAGGAAGATATTCTTCGCAGTATCTTATCAAAATAAATTGACCGAATGCTATATCACGCTTTGCCATAATTGTTTTCCTTTCTGTCGTTAAGTGCTTTACCCATAATCTTATATAATCTCTCGAAATCGTCACGACCGCACATGATACCAGGGCGACCATTCATGAATATCTGGTACTCCTCGATAAACAGACCATTGTCATTATAGTATGCTGTTTTCTGTACCTTGAATTCAGTAATTTCTTCATCCATCATTTACCCCCTTCCTTGTCAGAACTACGTTCAACCATCTTAACGAGAATAACAGACGATGCAAACCATAATGCACAAATAAGTGTCATAACAGGATTCGCAAAACTGAATGTGAGAAGAATGACCAATGATAAGATCATCTGAAAATCGGCCAAAGCCTTTTTGCGTGAAATCGATTCGCCTTTGTCGGCAAAGAATGTAGTGAATAACTTGCTTTCACTGTTCAGCCACATTTCCAATGTGCTGAAATTTGCCTGATTAGCAGGGATTGTTGTTTGTTTTTTCATTTTGGAAGTCATTTAAAATGAAACAATAAAGTTAATTAATACGGGAAAGGGTACAAGAAAAGGTCCCGCTTTCCCGTTGACTTCCACCTGATACAGGCAGTGGGTGCATTAACACTCCACACGGGGGTCGGAACCTATAAGTTATATAGCATGAGCTATGGACATAAAAAATGCCCGCAGCAAAACTAATTGGCGAGCCGTCGTCGCCTGTATCAAATGGAAGTCGATACAAATGTATGGATTTGTTTTGAATATGCAAAAATTATGGCACGAAAAAACGCTTTGTCGTTCGATTTTGAATGACAAAGCGTTTTGATTGGAATGACAGGGCGTTTTATTTCTTTGTTTTAAAACTGAATTTTATATAATTATTCTCCTTTCAACATCTTAGTCAACTTTTCTTTATTAGACAATATTTTTTCATCCACAAGCACATCATAAGCAAGCAGAACATCTTTTATAGCTTTTATTTCAGTACTTGTAAGATTTCTTGTATGTGTATATTTACCGCTTAAACGCATTTTTACATTCTTACCATTGACCATATTGTTAAGGTAAGAAATTAAGTCATCATCAACACCAACATCAATCCATTCCCAAACCCGTGTATTATTATCAGTCTTCTTTTCTCTATACTCATCAAATGGTATATACTTAGTGTTTCCATCATAAGAAAGATAAGCAGAAGTGAAGAAAATCCAATCATCACCTTCGTAAGACATCCTTAAGCGCAACCAAACAGTATTATCATTCTGTCCGATATAAATAGAAGTATGATTTGAATTATTATAATGAGTGAAATATGGATTATAGTACCAAGTTATATGATTTATGTCATCATATTCCTTTCTCAATTTACTCACAGCCTTCAACCTCGCTTTTTTCTCTGCTTCAGCTTTCTTTATTTGCTCTGCTTCGTACTTCTCTATCAGATTTGAAACTTTTGTGTATTGCTCTGACTCAGGGTGATATTTAGCTAATTTATCTTTGATAACGTTAAGTTCATCTACATTACCGCTCTTATATAGTTCATCTACATTAGAACATAACTTATCAGGATCATTTCTATACCCTTCAAGTTCTGGGATTACTTTGTTCAAAGAATCTCTAAGTAGCGTAACCTCAGCAGTAAGAGTTTGAATCTTACGCTCCAATTCACTATTATTACAAGATAATAGGATGGCACTACATGGAATTAGAAAAAGGAATTTAGCTTTCATAAAGAAATTGTTTATTATGTTTTTATTTATTCTTCAATATGTTCAATCTTTTCTCATATTTCTGTCTATTGGCTTCTGACAATTTATTGTTTAATGCATATTCAAGCATTCTTAGTTCATTAGGTGTATCATCTAATTTTCTATAACACTGAATCATGTGTTCTGTAAGGGGTAAAATAAATTTTTCTTCAGAAAATATATTATTAAATATTTCTAAAGCCTCAATATATTTACCTTCTTTCTGCAATTTATATGCTTTTGCTATACTACCTTTTTCAGCACCTTTATTAATCAAAGATTCTACAGTTGACAAACGAGATTCATAAGTTGCAATGGATTCATCAAAACCTTCTTCCTTACAAATCCCTAAAATCTGTAGTATCAATTCTTTTTCTTTATCATAAGCCTTCATTTTACGATAACAGATACATGCCTGGTGTAATGAATATAGTCCAGATTCATTTGCTGCACATGACAAAAATATTTCAACAGCTTTTTCCGGATCACTATATTTCAATTTCTCGGCAATATCCAAATCAGGATTAGCTTCTTGTGCCAAACTACGTTCTGTAGTAATCTTTACAGTTACTCCATTACCTATATATTGCCCGTCTTTGGACATCATCTTTTTAACTTTTAAATCATCATCTGGAATACGTGCGTCAAACGGCAAAAAAGCATTCGCGTATATAAATGGCACATCGTCATTAGTAACTTTGGAAACAATACATTTATATATATTATCTCTATATACAAAGAAACACATGGAATACTTCTTCTCTACATAACCAATTTGACTACCATCAGCAGTCATAACCATCATGGCAAATGTATCCTTATCGTTATATGGCTCATGAACCAGGGTAAGTTCATCACCAACACGGACACGTCTTGCAGCATTTATATCAGATGCAGAACGATATGTAGTACCCTTAACTGCAAAGTTCACTCTTTTTGCATTCTGAGGTATCGGAGATTCTGGTTTTGTACTTAAAGTATAACCAGACGACTGAACGTTACTACTGTAAGAACTTGTGTTTGTCTCATTATATGAATATTGGTCTTTATTGGTTTTCTTGAGGTATGAGACAAACACCATACCAACCAATACTGCTACAAATATTATCCAAATCATAACTATTAATATTCGCCAATAAATATAATATCATTTTTCATAGTCCAACAAAATTCAAAACAGATTCATTTATATCATCTTCTTCAAGATATTTGAATGATTGAGGAGCCACAAATGAAGTAAAAACATCAAATGGATTTATCGGTTTCTTATACAAAACAGGATTCTCTATCTGTAATGCATAACCTTTGTCACGCCCTTCAAAATATTGGTCAAAAAACTCTTTAGTGATACCGGAAACGAGGGATGTTTTTTCCCATAATTTTTCCGGAGTATCACTTAATATTTCTTTTACAGAAAATTCTCCAACAATCATTCCTTCAGGTTTAGTTGAATATACGACTACCTGAGTAACGTGTTTTGTAAACACGCTTTTCCTATATTCGAATTTTTTTCGTCCCTGAAAAATTTCACGAACAAATTCCGGTTTAATCGACAATAAGACTTTCATCTATTTGACCTCTTTCTATAATATTATTAAACTGTTCATCAGTTAACTTAAAAAAGCCCCAATATACTCCACGAGAAATACCTATTTCTTCTATCAATTCTTTCCTAATTATTCTACGATTAAAAGCAGCATTATATGTCATTTTAATAATAACTGTTTTTTCATCATTAAAATAATCAGTTAGTATATTTTCATCAAAGATACTGTAATAATTGGTGTATCTAATGTATTCATCATAGTTTTTAAAATCTTTTGGAGTTTTCACTTCCTCAACGACACAAACAGAAGTTACTACACTTCTATACTCTGCAGCTCCCGGCTTATCAGATGTACGATAAATAACAACAAGGTCACCCGGGTTCATTTGCTTAGCATCCTCCATCTTACACAAATAAATTTTATGAATACTATTAGTATGAGAAACGTCTTTGACAAGCGCATCCTTATCCCTTATTTCTGTATTCAAAATAGAGTCTGGGAACAATGAAGTATGAAATTTAGGATATATAGATAACACATACTTGTTCTTTCCAGCAGAATGGATAAAAGGAAAATCTTTACAAATATCATCAGTATGACATTTCATTGACTTGACATAAACACTTTCAGGATTAGCAGGATCTCCTTTTATGGCTTTCTTCTCAAACCCGTATTTTTTCAGAAGATTTACAAGACCTACATGTTTTTCAAATATTGTCACATAAATTTCTTCGACCTTCTCATATAAAGCATGATGCATTATCATCCTAACAAACTTTTCACCTAATTTCGTATTGTGAGCTTCTATCTTAAAAGTTCCAACTTTCAGTCTTTTAGCTTCAGGAAAATTAGGCGTTACATCAGTTATGGCTTCATCTTCTATCTTTAGATAAAGAAAAGCCTGCAAAGAACCATCATCTTTTTTCTGTATGTATGCATCATTTTCGCTTTTTCTACTAAACCATCCTTCAAAATCTTCATAATCAGCTTTCAAACTATCGAAGAATGGATCTTCTAATTTGACCTCTTTAAATTTTACTAATTTCATAATAATCATTTTTTATATTTGTACCCTAATAATTGTTTTTATACATTAATGTCGGATACAAAGCTATAAAAAAATACAAAAGGAGTATAAAAATAATTATTAAAAATATAGCCTATAACAAAAGGAACCTCAAGATATAAGAGGTTCCTATCGTTCATGTCAAAGTAAAGTGTTGAATTAAACAGTGACCATGATGTCAAGATGAAAATTGTAGTTGTTAATCAAACAAAGTTCACATGACTTAATTCGTTACCAAATGCGTGCAGCGCATCCTGTATTTTTTCTACAGTCTTTTTACTTGGCTTTCTTCTGCCAGTAACATAATGACTTAACTGACCTTGTGCAATACCTGTAATGCGTTCCAATCCAGCCAAAGACAATCTCTTGCTATAATAAGCAAGGAAAGAAGGAACATCATAACAGAAATCGAAAACCAAACCTTCAGGCACATATTCGCCATCAGCTTTATAAGCATTAAACACGTTCAAAAAATCTTCTTTCGCTTCATTGACGGTATTACCTTCACCGATAACTCCGAAACCTAACGGATTATCACCAGCTATATAAGCACCATAAGTACCGTCATTACCCAATTCAATATTAACCGTAACTACCATAACTATATATTTATTAAAGGGAGGGGTTAAAGTTTAACCCCTGCATCCCTGATTATTGATTTTAATGTACCGGGCTTCACCTCAGCAGAACCATGATTGCTTGTAGTGAATTTTTTTCCGGTCATCGGACTGAACCATTCAGGATGACCAGCCCTTTGTTTTCCGGTTTCATAGCATCCCGCCCTGGAAAGGATGCGATGTAGTTCATTATACTTCATATAACGCTTTGTTTGATTAACAACACAAAGATAATGATATTAATTTTAATATCAAATAAAAACTAAAGTTTTTTTCTAAGCTCGCAAATATTTTGCGTAAACAACAAATTCCGCTTTATCCCGCCGCCCGATTTTTCCGTCAACGTAGTGATAAACGGGAAAATCGGGCGGCGGGCGGCTGCATAGCTACCCACCTACCCTAAAACTGCATTACAGCCATTTGCAGCCCTTATATGCGCCCTTCGTCTGCATAACTATAATAGTTATCATCCGAAAAAATTACGTGGTCTAACATACGTATTTGAAGAGTTTTAGCTGCTTGAAACATAGCTTGTGTTAATCTGTCATCATCTGAACTCGGTCGTATATTCCCTGATGGATGATTATGTACAAGTATCATACTTGTAGCATTGTTTTTCAATGCTTCCCGAAGAACTACCCTTACATCCACCTGAGTTGAAGCAAGTCCGCCAGTGCTTATTCGTTGTTTCCTTATGACTCTTGATGCCTGGTTCAAATAAATAGCCCAACATTCCTCATGCTGCATATCCGACAAATAAGGTTTTACCACATTATAAATGTCGTTACTACATTTTATCTGAACAAAATTTGTTTGCTTGGCTTGTAGTCTCTTGTATAGTTCAATAACTGCCTTTGCCATCTCTCTGCGTGCCGGTGTAAGCATATCACATATTTCATCAATAGTAACCTTATCATCCTGCATCATCATTCTTTCAACTTCTTTAGATGTCTTTTCTGAATTGGTCACATGATAAATAACTTCTGCGTCACTGAGGTGGCGACATTCGCCACATACTTCGAATAAATCTTACAAAATTATAAATATTTAGTTTAACATTAAAGTTTTGCCTAAAAAGAAACCACCGATTACAGATGCTCCAAAACGTTCAAGCATACACGAAAACTTTGCATATGAATATCCCTGAGTTAGGATATCGTCAAAAACCAAAATTTTCTTTCCGTTGAAAAATTCCTGGTCGAAATCTATAGTCTGTACGTTTTCAAGATTTTTACTGCATTTCGTTTCGTGGATGGCAAGACGTTCGCCATGTACGTGTATATGGTTAAATGCGTTTTTTGCTCCGCTTAGTCTGCAAACTTCATCAGCAAAAACTTTGTATCTTGTTAAATTGCGCTGCTCACTGCTGGCTGGAATACACGCAAAAACAATGTTTTGAGCTTCATTTCCGAAAAGTTGTATTAATTTTTCTGCAACAAGTTTTGCAACTGATAAACTTCTTTTTCCGTCCTTGAAATCCCAAATTAAGCGTCTAATTTCCCAATCCTTTTTTGTAGCCTGTTTATACTTTGTAGGCAAGTAATCAAAAAAGTTATACATCAATTTACTCCACTGCTTTTGGTATTCACTGCTATAAGTTCTCATATCGGTAGGAATTAAAAATTTATTCAAGCGCTGAGAGAGGAAGAGAGCCTTTTCATGCTATTCCTGCTCTGAGGTTTTTTTTCATTCAATCACCTCGGTCGGTTTTGTTCGCCTTTTACACAGCTTCAAAAGGTGTTGTAGAGCGTATAACGACAAGTTTTCACCATAAAGCGGAGCCTTGAATACTACCCTAAAAGGGTGGAGATTTTTATAGTGAACAGAGCCTGAACTTGGCATACGAAATACAACATTTACCTTTGCTGTGAGAAAAGGCGATAACTGACTGAAGGGGATAGAAAAAAGAGCCGAAGAGCAGAAAAGAATAGCAGTAAGAATACAACAGAAAGTCTTGCCAAAGTCTTTCTACCTTAAACTCCCGAAAATTGCTCCTTTTGCCATAAAAACGGCTTTACGGTATGGCGAAAGGGGCAATTTTCGGGCGCCCAGCAAACTGTTTTACAACATATTAGCGCCCGAAAAGCAGGCTAAAAAGTAGAATTTGCTGGAAAATTCCGCTCCTCAATGAAGAAAAGCGCACATAATCAGCTGAATACATCCAGTCAAGTCCGCATTTTATGCGGAAGTCAACGAGTTGACCCCCCACCGCCCTACGCCAAAAACCTAATTAGCACCTTTGAAAAATGCGGAATATGTAACGATACATTCTCTACACGCGCGGTACTCGCCATCGCACGCATAAAAAATCAGCCCCGACAACCATCATGCACGGTCATCAGGGCTTACATTAAGAAAAATCTAATTAGCTATAGAAAACTACATAGAAGATGTAACAAACATATCGAAAGTCATCTGAGGGAAACGCTCGCAACCGATACAGAGAGTATCGAAAGCATCTGAACCGTCAGTTCTCGCCTGAAGCTGATCTTCTTCAGTCTCTGCAAGTTTCTCACCTCGCTTATCCTTACCACCATTATACACACCTGCTGTCTGGACTGAGATAAGAAGGTCTTCGTTATTCTGCACATTGAAGAAAGGAATGAGCTTTGCTTTACCAGCAAACATACGGTTGAGGAGCAGCCATTTCTCGATGTGCTTCATCGGTGGGCCTATATAGACAGAACGCACTTCCCATCCTCTATCCAGGAACGCACGTTCGATTACGAAATGGAAGTCTTCGTCATTGACTGCATAGTTGGAACCGAGTGCAGTGCTGTCGTAATAGAAGATGACTTCCTTACGTCGCTGATGTCGATAATACTTGCAGAAGTCATCAACCAAAGCTTCGAGCTTACGTTCATACTTTACCCAGAAGGATTTGATAACCTTGAGTCTGTTCCTGTCCGGCTGCCCGGCTACCAACCAGTTGATATTTGCATTAAAGTCAAATGCTATGCAGATAGGCTTATCCCTATCAAGGTCAGCGTCCATCAGGCATGAAGGTTCCTTGATTTTATCGAACTGATATTCGAGGCTATCAAGATAGCTGAAATCGGTTGCATTGTACTTATGTCCTTCAGTCATGCTCGAGTAGAAACCATCCTTGCTTATACCTATGCGCTTACAAAGTATAGCCGTCTGGAAGGTAAGCGGTGGCAAGTCACGTTTCATCTGGTTGATAAAGGCTTCACCCAACAGCTGCATATTCTCGATTGTGGAGAACTCACGGTACAATACAGCTGCAGAACCTAAACGGCACACATCACGATTCAGTGTACGAAGATAATCCTTCAGATATAAAGGTACAGGCTCAGACTTTGCCTGCAGGTCACGTATGCGCTGCTTGGTACGCCATATTTCATGAACTGTAGCCTGAATGACTTCGATAAGTTCCGGGTCACATTTCTTTTCGTAGTCCAGGAACCAGGAACCTTTTTTTGTAACAGGCATATCGGAAGTGATAAGCATACCATGGTGAAAGTAATGATTCCCAAAGTGCTGCTTATTACCACGATTAGCAGGAAGTGTTTCATCCTTCAGCTGCTCAAAGTCAATATACTTTGCCTCGTCAATATCGAGATAATCAAGAGAAAAGGAGTTGGAAGTTCCGGAACGGTCCTGACTGATGATGTAACCTATGGAACCATTGTAGAAGGAAATCACATTTTCCCAGTTGTCCGGCTGGAATATAGGTTCACCCCATCCCCATGATTTGGGCGGTTTCTTACCGATAGTCCAATGAACATCACGCTTATAGCCCCATTTCTGCCAATGTATAAGCATTGAAGGAATGGTATTTGTCAAGGCACGTTTACAGTTGGCAGCGACAAAGCCGGTAATACTACCAGGCATACGCTGCATGTTTCTCAAGTTGATAGCCGCATGTATTGGGCCTTTACCCCAACCACGTCCGGCACAAAGTACAATATCCTTTGCCGGAGTATAAAGAACCTGCTGCTGTGTTTCGTGAAAGTATTCTCTCATGGTTCAGGCTCCTCCACCTTTTTAGGGTTGAAAATATCATCTTCGTTAAAGTCTGCATCCTCAAACCTGATGTCTTGGATATCCTCGTTCATGTACTGCTTAATCTTATCAGCAATACGCTGACGGATATTCGGAATAGGGCGAATACCGAGGATAGTCGGGTCTGTAGATGGTTGGAATGGCTGGATAACAATTTTGTCGTAACCAAGATCCTTAGCATCCTCTTTGTCGAGCTGCATGTATTTGGCATAGTAATTGTCACAAGCTGCCATCGCCCTGGCATCCTTCATACGTTTAGCCATCTCATAACTCTCTTCGTTGCGCTGAATGAAACGATAGCGGTGATAATCTTTGGTGGCTTTGTTCAGATCACCAAGAAGATACTTGATTATACGGATATCCTCATAAGCTGCCGATTTCTGTATATTGTACCGTTTCTGCAGTTCAAGCACGATTTCCTGTTCACGTATGCGAGGGTATTGAAGCCAATAATTATACATATCCCTGAGACGCAACAGGCGCTGCTGTATTATCTCTGGGATATTCTTCTCTCTCATCTCATCAACCGATGCGAAAAGATACTCTTTGGCTATATCTATAGTTGCTGGTAGTGGCATAAATCATTATAAATCTTCGTCTGAGTCCATATCACGAAGATATGAACCTATAAGCTGAACGGCAAGCGGACTTCCGGCTTCAGCCAGTTCAAGTTCGTTCTTTCGGATCTGAAGGGCGCGTTCTGCTTTACCCTTGCGGTAAGCCAGACTTGCAGGATGAGATTTGTCTGAAAGGATTTCACGGAATCCGCGTTCGTCAATATCCATCAGAACTGCAATGTCCGACACCGGAGTAAGCATAGAAGCCAGCTCCTTTATACGGTTAATCTGTGTTGAAGTTAATTCCATGTAGATGCAAGCTGCGTGTATTAATAATATCGGAAAACTGGTCTCTCAATGTAAGGAAGATATCAGGTTGCGTTGTAATAATAGAACATTCAGTTCTGTTACCTCGAGTCTGGTTCTGACTGGTAACTACAGTAACCATCCATTTGTCGTTTTCAACTAAAAGAACCTTGGAATGATTCTCTGTTAGATATACATCATCGAAAACGACACCCATAAATGTAGAAAGATTCACGGTCTTCTTGGCTGCCTTCAGGTCGGCCATAAGAACAGCATGAAGAATCAGTTCACGTTTACGGAGTGAAAACAGTCTGCGTAAGAACTCTTCTGAAGTAGAGAATGTAGATACATAAACTTTTGCCGGATCGGTCTGCAACAGAATGAACTCGAGAACATCAAAAAGTTGAAGCCGATTATCCAGATAGGCTTGTAACGGCATATCGGATATCGGCTTCAACAATCGGTTTACAATCTTCATACCTTAAGCCCTAAATCTTGTAAAGCTTTAACCTGGTCATCACTAACATTGTTGCCAGTGGATATCAGGAAGTCGTACTTGGCTTGCATCTTGGCAAGCAGTTTTTCGTACTTTTCCTGGTCTTCTGCTTCCTTAAGTTCAGCAAGTTTTTTCTTGTTGTCTGAAAGGTAGCCCCTTGCAGCACTGACTTTCTTGGCCATCTCAGCAGGATCTTCAGGAGATTCACCTTCAGCACCCATATCTTCCTGATCACCCGGCTTGTAATGGTCGTATTTGTTCATGTTATCCCGATATTTAGTATCCAGCTCTTCCAATTGCTTCAGGTATTCGTACCTGTCGCAAGGAAGAGCATCTCTCATGGTTTTCAATGTTTCGAAAGTTTCCTTCAGTCGGAAATATATATCCTTGTTAGATTCCCATAACTGTTGGATTTCTACGGGCAAAGAATCATGGTCTTCACGCTTTCCTTTTGCGATGACAGCCTCTTGAGGTACATCGTCATCAGAACTTATCTCTGTAGGTTTGAATGTTTCCAATGTCTTTTCAACAGATGGAACCAACACTTTATCCATTTGAACAACATCCTGAATAGTCTTGCGGTCAAGACGGATTTTAAGATATTTATTCAGTTCGTATTCTATTTTAGAAGCGAACTTCTGAGGGTTGCGTGAAATGTTCTGAAACAATATACGGTTACGTGTAAGTTTCAGAACCATCTCAGCACCCTTCAATAAATCACGCTTAGCCGGCTCAGTATTGAGCCAGCCTTGCATGTCTGTAGTTAATTTATCATCTATAAACATAAACCTATCTCCTATTTAATTAACCACCCGATTCTATAGCACTACCGTCAGCTCCGGAAATGTCACCATCTACAGTTTCAATCTTACCAGTGTAGAATGGAGAAGGACATACATCAGTACACTGAGCCTCGAGCGTAGTTCCTGCAGTACCGGTATCACCTTCTCCGGAAGTCTGTGAAATGGTAACTGAAGGATCGAAAGCTTCAGATCCTACGACACGGAATTTACCGTTTTTCTGCTGACAAAGGAATATCAATTCATCGATATTAGCCTGACGACAAAAACCTGATGCTTCTTCGTCGGTACCGGCATGAACAAGTGTAGCTTTGTTCAGGAATGTCTTGGAAGGCATTTCGCCCTGAGAATCGGAATTGATTGATGACTTAGTAGTCAGCAATTCAATGTACTGCCATTTCTTATCTGCAGCCAAAACGAAATCACCCTCGTATGTAGCCAATGATGCCATATCTTCAGCACCACTAATCTCAGGAAGTACAGGCCACTTTGTAATCCAGCTTTTTGGAATGAAATAAACCTTGCGTCTTATACCCGGTGTCGAGGTCTGACCAGGACACCAGGCAAGGGATTCGTACATCCCTTTACTTGTACAATCTACTGACATATATTAGCCTCCTATACCAGCGACAACAGAAGTTGTACCATCAATAGTACCGACCAGAAGTCGCTCTTTTGAAATTGATTCAAACTCAACACCGAAATAAGTAGTGGCAATGAAATCAAGCTTGAAAGCATGGTGTTTTTCAACCAGAATCTTTTCGTTGTCCGCTCCATTACCAAAACCAACCAACATGTTACTCTTTGGAGTAAGATGTATATAAGGCGAGCCAGCCTTATTAGCCAAAGGAACCAGTTCACATCTGCCGTTAGAGCCCTCGAGAACGGTCTTCTCAAATGATGTATTATAAGGAACATGACCAACTGTAGCCTGATAATCATCAACGTAATTATCATATACACCTTGAGGTATAAACAATTTAGTTTGAGTTTCACGCAATACAGGGTCTGCAGCACGGTAGAATGCCTTTAGTACATCTACAGCATTATCTTTGCTTATAGCCTCGATAACAAACATATTGCCAAGGTCGGCAGAAATCTTGTTTGCTGTCTTCTCTGTATTGGTAATTGTATCAAAACCATTAAAAAGGTCTTTTGATTTAGTACCGGCATCACTACGAACCGCATTCCAAAGGTGCGCATTAAGGTTTGCCCCGAGTTTTGCGGAAAGGAAAGTCAATACCTGGCGAGTGATGTCAACATTTTTTAATGCATCACCCTTAGAAATCAAGTTACCATAAACAGTCTGCCATACAGAGTTAGGAGAAAACTTCTTGACAACAGAACCGAGGAATGTCTCCAAAACGCGTGGATTGATAGCAACTGCATCAGTATCCTCACGACCTTCATCGTATGGTCCCAGTTCTATATTACCGGCAAGTTCGCCAACAACTTCCTTACCACGAACACCAGGTCTCTGTGTCATGTGCTTCAAAGTAGTAGCCATGGCAAAAACCGGCATCATCAGCAATTCTTTTCTATACTTGACAGCAGACTTGGAAAGCTGCTCATCAGTAATTTTTACGTATCCTTTTTCGTCTGGCATATTACAACAAATCTTTTACGTTGTTAAACATTTCGTTAGCTGAATTCAGTTTTGTGATGTCATCATTGTCATCACCTTCATCACCATTGATGTGTGTTGTTTCATCACCATCATTCTTCTTCAGGTTTTCGTTCTGAGTCTTGAGGTCTGAAATTTCATTGTCTTTATCAGAAGATTCCTTCTCAATGTTGGCAATGTGGTCGTTGATGGCTTTGACCTGGTCTTCAGTAAGAGTTACCTTACCATCTTTGTCAAATTCCATACCATCGATTTTCAAGATGGAATTGACTTTCTGATAATCCTTTTTCATAAACTTTTGAGTAGAATTTATTTGTGTCTTATTTTGAGCCTGTGTTGTTTCTATGTTTTGTGGCTTCAGAAATTTATTAACGAAGTTATTGAACCAGTTAGGTGCTTCATCATCCTTTGTTTCAGTTTTCTTATCTTGAGCCGGAAGTTCCGGAAGATGAAACATGTTGAAACGGATCTTCATGTCATCGTCAAAATTCAGCTTTGTACCGTCTTCAATGATCTCGTCAATGAAACCATATTCAAGTGCTTCTTTAGCTGTCAGCCAACGGCCTTCTTTCAGGATCGGAAGAATCTCATCAACTTTTTTCTTGCACTTGTTGGCATAAAGATTAGCCAGAACCAAGTCCATCTTATCATTCTCGAGCTTGTTTGCCTTCAAGTCGTCGATAAGCTGCTGAATCTGGTCTGCATTATAATTGCCCCAGGCATCTATCCAGTTTGAAACCTTATGAATAAGATAGAAAGCGTATTGTGACATGCAGGTTTTCTTTGCACCTGTAGCAAGAATTGTAGCAGCACTGGCTACATAACCATAAAGATAGCAAGTAACATTGCCATGGTCGATGAACTGCTGGCGAATATCAAGTGCATCGTCAACGGAACCACCGAGTGACGATACACGCACATTGACAGGCTTATTCTTTAAGCCTGACATCTGATTGCGGATAAAGTTCTTTGAATATCCCCAAGGGCCGATGTGCGAATCAATACTAAGGTTATATTCCATATAGTCAAAAATTTGTATATGCAATATTATACCTTATATATATTGTATAAAAAGACTCTAATCTAATATGGCAAGCATCGGAATTGTAGAAGTATAGGTAACAGTTACGGTAGCACCGGACTTTCCGCCAGGTGCAGAAGGAAAACTTTCGCTGTTTTCGATAACCGGATATGGTTTATCTGCTGAACCGATAAGAAACTCAGAACCGGTAACAGTTGTAACCTTGAAACAATATTTTTTGGATCCTGGAAGAAGTTTTTCACAACGGGTCATGGTAAGTTTAGTAGTGAAAACTCTCAGATTATTCTCAATTTTGTCGGAAATCTCTACAGAACTCAGTCCGATAGTTGAGATTTTTTCGAATTGCTGATAAACATTGAGGAACACTCCACGGTCGGCAATTATATCAGAGTGCTGAAGGTGATAGGCTTCGATGCACTCAACTTTTCGGATGTTATTAATGATGTGTATCATAATTATAGGTGTTTATATTATTGTGTTCGGTGTTGTTCGGTTCAGTACAAAAACGCATCACTCATCCGAGTGTTTTCGCGTTAAAGAACCTAAAAATATTCCTCTCCTACTGTAGGAAGTACGCATACGATAATATTTCTGACGAACAGTTTCAGAATAGTCATCATCAATACCGTGCATTTCGCACCAGGCTGCAATGGTCTTGTTAAGTCCACATTCACGTCTGGTAAGATCACTCATCTCATTCCAAAGATTTGCACGGAACAGATCTTCGATTGTTTCCTTTACTGCAGCTTTGGCTTTTTTACCAAGGTAGTTGTAATACTGGGGCGGTTTTGCTTTAGAGTCTGGAATAACAATAGCAGTGAGTTCATCATCTGCCAATTCCGGTAGAACTTCAGGTGGCCGTTTACGAAGGAAACGACGGATAACAGCATTCTCATTACTCTGAGGTGGAAACACTACAGGATTACCAAGGCTGTTATGCAGCCATTGTTTCAAATAAGGCTCAAGTTTGATGTAAAAAACGATGTTGCTCATAATAAGAAGATTACATATCACAAAGATAATATTTATATTACTTTTTAGACATATAAATCTACCACGAATTAAGTCTTAAGCAAAAAGTATTTCTCCAAGAATGACATACTTTTTGCCTTCTACACCTTCTACACTTTCTACAAATTACAAAAACTATTGATTATCAATAGTTTATAATTTTCTAAGGCTTCTACATTTGTAGAAATCCTGTAGAAAATGAAGTAATTTGTAGAAGGTTTTAACAATTTCATCATTTTGTAGAAATTTGTAGAAGGTTTGTAGAATAGATGTAGAATATATAAAACACTCATTTTCAACATTGTAGAAAGTGTAGAAGGTGTAGAAGCCATTTTCACCCCGTAGGAAAAGGTAAGAATAGACCTTGACATATATGAAAAATGCCCATACGGAAAACCGTACAGGCATCTTTCTACAATATTATTATTGGTATAATACATTACGAATCCTTTCATCTAATAGTCCATAAAGATTACTGACAGAATATGCTTTCTCGCAAAATGTCCTGCCGGACTTAAACCATACACGAGCTGAGAACTTTTGACCAGTATCAACTATCTTGATACGACGTACATCCGGAAACGCATCAAGAAAGTAGCTGCAAATCTTCTGTCTTATTTCAGAAGTGGTACTTGCCTTGCGATGACGAACACCGGTTACCGGATTATAAACTCTCAAAGCATTACTGTTGAATGAACGAATATCCGTTTCGTGGATTGACGTTCCGAAGCAGCTTAGCATAGCTGTATTGGAATCCTGATAAGTATGTAACATAATAATAAAAAAGTATCCGTGCCTGTCCCGCTGCTAATTCACATCTATCAGGAAATGCTAGCAGGCGCATTAACGCACTGCGACGGGGGTACACGGATACCAATATTTTAATGGTACTACCAAATATTCGGACATAAAAAATGCCTGCAATAAATGCAAGCCAATCGTCCTGCATTTCCTGAAATAAAATGAATTAGCACTGCAAATATGGTGATTTATTTTGGAATAGCAAAGAATAAACATAAAAAAAGAGCAAGCGTTTCACAACGATTGCCCTTATAAACTCTAAAAACATTAATTATAACCAATCTTAATCAAACAATTGAGGTTCGTTCTTTAATCTCTCTTCACGCAACTTATCCAGTTTTCTACGCTTCTCAGATATAGTCTGCTTCAACTGCTGCTGTTGCTGGTTAAGGTCAGCAATTTCTTCAAGCAATCTAATCTCAATCTGATTCTGTTCTATCTGGCGTTTCTGCGATCCGAAGAAGTGAGCGTAAAGAGCATCGTAACAACTGCGGCGGTAAGCACGAACCGCCTCTTGAGCTTCAGGTTTCACATTCTTGGGGTTGATAGTAAAGAGCCATCCGAAAATATAGCGGATAGGAAGGCAGCACATTTCACGCTCCTTTCTATCGGCTCCAACCGTGGTGCTCAGCACCATAGTTGAACTCAAATCTTCGTCATCTTTCAGCTTTTGCCATTGAACCTTGTAGTCAATACCCAATGCATCGCATATCGGACGGATAGGCACTAACTGTTCATCACTTGTGGCAACGATGTCCACATTGTTTACTCTTGTAATAATTTTTGTTTCCATAATTCTTTAATATTAAAATGTTCAATCTAATTCATCATCGGTAGATTCTCTACCTTCAACCTCTACCTCGAGGTTGATATTATATGTATCACGTATCATCTTATAATCGAAACATAGTGCGATATCCGGGGTTGATGTCTTGCGGTAAGTGATACCGCCTGTACCTGTCTGTTCTGCTTTCTGTACCTCGACACCATTCTGTATGTTCTTAAAACGAACAGAGTTCTTTTTACCCATATACTCCTTAGAGTTCTCGAGGTAGTAATTCAGTGAACCTTCAGGAAGGACTGAGTCACCTACCTGTTTGCCGAACTTTTTATAAAGCATAAATATTCGACTGCGTCTCATCATCAATACTGCCTTGGGTTCCTGGAACTGTTGTTCTATTTTAATCAGGTTAGTCTTTAACTTATTGACATATTCAATACGGTAGTCACCTTCGATAAAGATTTCTCCATCCTGCTGAAGGAACGAAACGACATTCCAGAAGTTGGCCAGCTCGTTGTTACTCTTACATTCAGCGTTCTGACGTACTATGCCTTCGAGTGTAACCTTGCGGATATCCTGGTATGAGAACGGCAAGTCGAGGACACCCTCGAGTGTTCTGAAAGCAGCAAGAGGTATTATCCAGTTACGGAGAATGCGGTCTTCAACCTTTTCCGCTCCAAGCCCCTCGATAATATCAGACAGGCATGAATGATAGTTGCTTACGAACTGTTGCTCCATTTTGGCACGATGACGCAATATCAGCAGGGTTAAATGTGATAAGCCACGTTTGCGGATATCAACCAGTTCACTATATCTTTTCTTCTCAGCATCGGAAAACTCCGATTTTGAGAAGGTAAGGAATACAAGACGGCTGAAGAGTGCGATATCAGCAGTTGCCATTTCCTGACCGGAAAGGATAACACCGGAATCAACGGCTGTTATCTCACGTTTCTTGTCTCGATCCATATTGATACGGCTTCGTCCGGCTCCATCCCACAAACCTTTTAGATACTCACGTTTGTCAATGTCGATGTTGTTTTTAAACTCATCGATATGTACCAGGGCATTGGAACACTGAGCGACCAGTTCTGCCAATGCCGGAATAGTAGCATTCTGTATGTTAGGCGGTGTATTGTCGATGATGAATAATGACATAAGGCTGTGTCCGAGTTCAGACTTACCAGAACCTTTAGGTCCGAAAAGGTTGAGTATCGGGAAGCTCTTGGTATAGCCTGTAATGACATCACGGAATAATGTAGCAAGAAGGAAACATATACCTACCTTGGCATTATCACCGAACACAGCTACAAGTTTTGTGAAGTATTCCTTCATAGATATCCCGGAATAGTTCAAGTGAACGAATCTGCGTTCGAACTGGAACAGCTTATCATCATCACGATATATCATGCTTGATGCCGGCAAGTAGTAATTACCTTTATCTGCCAGGCGAACGATACCATATTCATCAACCTGATGCCATTCGGTGTCGAAAACTCCATTACCAAAAGCATAGAATCCTTTGCGTTGCCAACCGAGCTGAGTTATTTCAACTGCTGTTTCTGTCTGCTCATAAAGATACATTTTCAACCTGGTCATTTCTTTTTCTGTAGCCAACCAGATATAGTTACCAAGACCTTCAACCTTTTGCTTGAACTTTGATAACGACACAAGGTCTTCTTGTTTCATCTCAACAATCTCTTCCTGTTTGTTCTGATTCCTGATACGATACAAGCGCTTAGGGTTCAAGCTATCCTTGATATGAAACATAGGCTGCATCACGAAGTTAGACCATTGAAATTCCTTACCGTCATTTGTGCTATAGTAGCAGTTGTTTGACTCAAAGAAACCATATTTGGCCAACAGGTCACGATTAATAGTCTTTGTTTTGTCGGCTTTGGATTCTGAGATTTTTTGTTTCTCACGGTTTATGGCCGTTTGCCATAGTTTACCATGGTTATAAATTTTCTTCAGTTGTTCAAGATACATCTGCTCCTTTACATCATCGCCTACCATGGCAACCATCTGAGCAATCTTGGTTACTGCAGAACTTTTGTCTTCAGTGGTACCGTCAGCCTTGAAAGCATATCCGGCATACCAGGTTATGAAATCAACTTCTTCAAGATCCTTGAACCTAGTACGATTTGTACAGTATGAATCCGGATCATTCTTAGTGTTGCCATCACCTATAGGAATCTCTTTAACCGATACGGAAAAACCGCACTCCATGGCCAGTTGCCCGGACTTGATAACAGCAGCTATTCCGGTACCGTATTGTTCGCCTTGTTTGACTGCATCAGCATCAGGAAGAAAGCATATCGATGTGGCATATTTCTTCAGCTGATAGAACTGTTTCTTTGTCCACGCTGCACCCAGTGACGCAATGGTATTGTTTATGCCAAGGCTTTGCAAGCGAATAACATCAGGTGCACCTTCAACACAATAGAACTTCTCTTCTTTTGCAGCCTGACGAATTGCATTATCAATACCGAATATACTATCTGATTTATCATATATCTCGCTCTGGCAAGAGTTGAGATATTTGGGAGTACCTTCAACCTCGCTCATGTCTCGAGCAGTCCAACCAATGATATTCCTAAAGCGATCACGGATAGGTATCATGATTCGGTCACGGTAGAAATCATAATAACCACCTTCCTTACGCTGTCGGATCAGTCCACATTCAACCATCAGTTCTGCTGAGTACCCGGCCTTTAAAGCTGCATCTGCCAATGATGACCATGAAGGCAAGGCGTAACCGATACCCTGTTCCAGAGGATATTGTTCGCCCCATCTTTGTTTAATTTTTGAACGGGCTGCATCAGCTTCAGGTTTTGCAAGATTTGAGATAAAGAAATCCGAAGCAAAAGCATTAATGGCAAACATAGACTCACGTTTGCGGATAGCTTTCAATTCATCCGGGCTTTTCTTTTCGTTTTTGTCCTCGATATCGATACCGTACTTATCAGCCAGCCAATGACAGGCTTCAGGAAAATTCATGTTATTAATCTTCTGAACAAACCGTATCACGTTCCCACCTTCCTTACAGGCACCAAAGCAGTACCACAATCCTCGTGCCTGGTCCACCATGAACGAAGGTGTATCCTCGGAATGAAAAGGACAACATGCCTTATACCTCACACCGGCACGCTGCAGCTGGACGAACTGACCGACAACATCAACAATATCGGCACGGTCGAGGATTTTTTCTATGTCTGAATTAGATATCATGTTTTAGAGTTTTAGGAGTGTCCGGCAAATATGGATAATTTGCCGGCTATTAAAAATTACACTTCAGTCGGTGAAGTGAATATCATAATCACGCAATCTGTTATTATTGTTGATGTTGTAACATCGGCCACATCCATCCCATCGGACACGTTTTCGCCTGGTTATATTTGTGACCATGCCGTTCATCAGCGTGCGCCTGGTGACAGTTATGTAACCGGTAACTTTGCGTACAAGCATATCGGTAGTGTAATATACATGCTCAATCTGTTTTGTCGGGAAGATTTTCTCCCATGTTGCTATGTTGTGTAGTTTTGCCCCCATATATCATTCGTTTAATCAACGTAACACCATCCGAAAATCTTAAAAGCGGGAATACTAAAACTGCGTTCACTATTAACCTCATTAATACACAGCTCTTTCTTATCGGTTAAAATACCTTCGCTAGTAACATTAATGAATGAAGAACCATTCTCTAACTGTATAAATAAAGGTCTTGTTTTATCCACTTTTTCAATGTTATTGATACCAAAATTCAATAATCTTGTCTTACCGTTCTTTAGTGTTATTTTTATACGTGTTATCATAATTAATACAGTTTATCGTGTTTATAAGGTCGTAATTCATTATATTTCATCTTACGTTCGATATACCATAGTATATCAATATTGTTCTGAGATGAATAGTCTATAGTGCCACCAAGGATATATAATATCTTAGCCTGTAATGGCTGCTCTTCATGTGATAACATGAATGCTGTTTTCAGACAGAATTCAGTCCATGTATCAGTAACAGTTTTCATCTGACCAATCATATTATTAATATATGAAAGGTCTAAATTACGTAATCCAGCAAGGTCTAACAACCGAATACATGTATCTGCAAGCTCATCCTCAAATGAATCCTTAATGAAGAAACTATATTGATTTTTGAACGCATAATTATAAACATCAGGTTCAAGATTCTGCGTATCAAAATAATTCATTCGACTGTTGTAGTCTTCTGTTTTTGCTCTTTTACCACACCTATTAGCATTAGTCGCTTCCGCCAGTTCTGTAATAACTAACCAGAGAAAATGCTCATCACTTAGTTCTGTATCATGCCAACCATGAGCTTTTGCGCACTCATAGGCTCTATCTCTTAATTCATTAATATTTATTTTGTTTGTCATAATCAAAAACTTTTATTCAATAAGATTAAAACCTTCTTCAATGAATTAATCCACAACGGATCAACACCATGTTCACGAAAGAATCGCATCCATTTTCTTGCATGATATTTCTGCATCCTACGTTTTTTGATATACTTAAGTCGATTGATATGAATTACATTTTTTTTCTTTACCATAGCACCTTATTGAACTTCGTTAAATGTGTATTCGATTGATAATATTTTCTTAGAAACCACACGGATTGCATTATCCAGGTTGTAATCCTTAAATCGCATCTTGTTACTTTCACCATGAATAACATCCATAAGATTTGATAATTTCTCCATAATCGGAATACGCTTGCTCTGTCGATAACCGCCAAGTTTCTCTTTTAGAAGGATATCCATGTAATGATTATGTACATCGCAAATTGAAATTATTATCTGAACCATTATAGCAGTTACTCTTATCTGAGTGTATGGCCAATCAGGATGATACTTTAACCATATATTGGATATGGTATAGTAACATCAGTGTAAGATCACAATTAAATGTCTTCTTAAGCTCAAGCGTTTTATCGATTACTCGTTGCTGATGTGCGAAATCAAGATCATGCTTTACGAAATAGTAATATTCATCACGCAGTTTGCGTATCTCTCTGGTAGTATTTCTAAGTAAGCTAATCTTGTTATCGGCACACATCTTGACAACATCCATTGCGTACTCCCATGCCAACTGGTAAATGATTAGTGGAGTAACGGCCATCATGCCTTTTTCATCAGGAGAAAGTACCATATTCAAACGTTTCTCATCATTCTCCATCATAACCTTGAATGTCTCCTTTTGGATTTCTCCAATAGTAGTAATCACCCATGAGAATGAATCTGAATTGATTTTATATTTCCGTTTAGTTCCGGATAGCTGTACTGACAGACCTGTAGCGCCTGATTTAAGATTTCTTATACCAAGTATCTTGAAAAGCTGTCCAACTTTGATTTTAGGTTGAACCTTATCACTGCATTTCCTGGCAGTTATTTTAATCAGATCACCAATCTTGTGAATGTCTGATTTTGTCATTGAAATTGTATCTGAAGTAATCATAGATGTTGATAATAAGTTCTTACATACTGAATTTCTTCGCCTAATCTAATCAACATGTCAGGACTGGAATATTGAATAGTAAGGATGACAAAATCTTTGTCATCATCATAATCTGTAACATCAATAATGGATAAATCTTTTTCCGAATAAATTGAAAAAATTCTTTCCCGTAATATTTCCGTCTTATCCTTATAATAGACAACTTTTTGTGTATTCATATATTCAAGTTATTATACCAGGTTATAATCTGGCTTGTGTTCTTTAATTCTAACTTAACCTTAATGGCCTGTATTGTATTGTGGACCGTATGGATTGAAACAAATAGCTTATCTGAAATCTCTTGTGGTGTCAGTCCTTCAGCCAGTGCTGCAGCTATCTGCATTTGTCTTACACCAAGAACTGAAGTTCGTTTCGGATTGCATATTATGTTTTCGTATTCACAATCTTTTGTGCCTCTTAGAGGACAATGTACTTGCTCGAGATTAATATTACCATTAATGAAATCAATCTTCTGAGTGTCGAACTCACCGCAATTACATCTTAGGAACCTGTGTACCATTTTATAGTTCTTGAACCTTGGATTCTTAGAAGCCTTAGAATAACATTTATCAAGTGCACGGTACGCATCTGAATAACACTCGCGTATGGTATCAAGTATATCATCAACAACATCACGGCTGGATTCAGATAAAAGTGATGTCTTCTGTCCGTCATCATACATTACATAACCTGAAGGAGTGTTGTAGAATTCAAGTTGATTTTTCATTTTCTTGTTTAATAAACTTCTCTATCGCCTCACGCTCGAGTTTAGTCCAAGAGTCTTTCTTCATTTTAGTAAAGAAAGAAGGGTAAGAAATGTCGCAAAGCTCGAGAACATCTCGAATGAACTTACTCTTGTCTTTGCCCGTAAGTGATGAATAATAGTTAGATATTACCATTTTTGTTACTTTTTAGATGATTATATTATTTACTATTGATTTAATTATTAATTTTATAATGCAAACATACAAAATAATGTGATTAATCACATATTATTCTGTGATTAAATTACATAATAATATATTATTTAGAACCATTATAATTAAATTATTATGTTCAAACCTGAAAGAATTGCATCACTTATAGACGAACAGAGAATATCAAAAAAAGACTTTTGCGAATCTGTAGATATAGCAGTACAAACCCTTGACAATGTACTTAAAAGAGGTTCAGAAATAGGTTGCATAAAGTTAGAACGCATAGCAGACTACTTTAATGTACCTATGGATTACTTCTTTGATAGAGACAAACAAGCTTTACATAATATTGGACACAATATCACAGGAAACTATAACAAAGTCAATGGTAACATAAGCATAAATGAATATGAAAAAGAAATAGTATATCTCAAAGAGTTACTCGCCGAAAAAGAAAGGACTATACAGATTCTTATGAAAGATAAATAAATCAAGATATGTTTAAAGGATATATCATAGAAGTATTAATAAACGAAAGAAGAGTCAAAAAGGCTGAAATTTATCGTTTTGCTAATATACAAAAGGCTACGCTTGATAATATAATTAAAGGAACAAACATACCTAACTGTAATACACTGGAGAAGATTGCTGACTTTTTCAACGTACCTATTGATATATTCTTTGAAAGAGACATAAATATAAAAGATAATACAATGTATAATGGTAATGTTATCAAACAATTATTGTTAGACAAGAAAGTACCAAATAAGGAACTTTTAAGATACATCGGCACTGAAGCAAATGCTTCACTGGCCCAAATCGTAAACGGGAATCCTACAGTAAAACGTCTGGAAAAAGTAGCAGATTTCTTCGGTGTTTCTATGGACACATTTTTTGAAAGGGAGAAACCTTTTAAACAAACAGGAATTTCAAAAAACGATGATACCTTATATTATATAGAGAAAATTGAACTTCTTGAAAAAATCATAAAAGAGAAAGATGAGCGTATCAAGCTATTAGAAAATGTAAATCAGCTACTTACAAAACATACCTGACGGACTGATTCAGGACTCAAGAGATATAAAAAACATAGTATTATAAAGCGTAATATATTGATAATCAGATATGACTATCTTAAAGAAAATGTCATTAGAGTTCGAGCCTCTCTTCCCGTGCAGAAGTAAAAAGCTGTAACTCAATAAGTTGCGGCTTTTGCTGTTTTAGAGGTCGGACAAATGTCGGACACAATTTTGGATCAACGTAAAAACCTGAGGGATTCTGAAATTAGGCATAAATTTTCGATAGTCTGAACAGAAAGGAAGCCTCATCTCTCCGGACATCAAACCATATCAAGATATCCAACACAGAAAAACTATCATAGTTTACTATAATTCTACTCTTATTTTCCACAAAAATCAGCAATTCATACGTTTTTAAAAAACGACCTGTCATTTTTTTAACAGATATTCACATCGCTGATAGGAAGAAAATACGATAAAACATCAACCTTAAATCGATAAGTGTAAAAACAACACTTTAATGCTGTATAACATATATTTTTTTGAACAATGGAATAAAATAAGTGTTACTTTTACACCGTGAAAAAACATTTACCATTTAATATATTAATGAGAAACATGAAAAAGTCATTTTTAAGTATGGGAGCTGCAATCATACTATTGAGTGGATGCGCCTCACAAGAGAAGAAAACTGAGTTGACACTTTCAGGACTTGACCCAGCTAAATTTGAAACTATTATTGACGGAAACAAGAAAACGGGTCTATACAGACTTACCAACAATAACGGAATGGAGGTCTGTGTAACAAACTTCGGAGGTAGAATAGTTTCCATCATGGTACCTGACAAGAACGGAAAAATGACTGACGTGGTACTTGGATTCGATAATATAAATGACTATCAGAATATACCAAGTGACTTCGGAGCAAGCATAGGCAGATATGCAAACAGAATAAACAAGGGGAAAATAAATATTGACGGACAGGAAATACAACTTCCTACAAACAACTTCGGACATTGCCTGCATGGCGGACCTACCGGATGGCAATATCAGGTATATGAGGCAAATCAAACAAACGACAGCACTATCGTACTTACAATGAAATCGGCTGATGGAGACAACAATTTCCCTGGCAATGTTACAGCTAACGTAACATATACTCTGACATCAGACAATGCAATAGACATTAAATATGATGCTACAACAGATAAGACGACTGTCATAAACATGACTAATCACTCTTATTTCAACTTAAGCGGAGATATGTCGAAACCTGCAACTGACCATATACTATATGTAGCATCCGACAGTATAACTCCAGTTGACAGTACATACATGACCACAGGTGAAATGATGGCAGTAAAAGATACTCCTTTCGACTTCAATACACCAAAAACAATTGCTCCTGACGTAACTGCATTCGACAACGAACAGGTGAAATTCGGAAATGGCTTCGATCACAACTGGGTACTGAACACAAAAGGTGATGATACAAAAGTGGCAGCCAGACTTACAAGTCCTATAAGCGGCATAACACTGGAAGTTTATACTAACGAACCGGGGATACAGGTTTATACAGGAAATTTCCTTACAGGAGAAGTTAAAGGAAAACAAGGTATAGCATACCCACAGCGTGCTTCAGTATGTCTTGAAACACAACATTATCCTGACAGCCCAAACAAACCACAATGGCCTTCTGTAATACTGAAACCTGGTGAAACATATTACAGCCATTGCATTTTCAAATTCGGAACTGAGAAATAACATATAGTATAATATCATAAAAACACTTTTATCATGAATTGGAGTTCAAAAGAATTTATTTGGTTGGACTGGGCTGTTCTGGTCATAGGTATTTTAGGAGTAGCATGGGCTGTTTGGCGTGCAGTACGTAAGGACAAGCTTGCAATGCAGGGAGCCGACAGTCAGGATTATTTGTTTGGAAAAGGTGAACCATGGTACGTTATCGGTGCTGCAATCTTTGCAGCCAACATCGGTTCAGAACACTTAGTAGGACTTGCAGGTACAGGAGCAAAAGACGGTGTAGGTATGGCACACTGGGAAATGCAGGGTTGGATGATTCTTATTTTGGGATGGTTGTTTGTTCCATTCTATCAGTTATTGAACAACAAAATGGGCAAGATTATCACTATGCCTGACTTCCTGAAATACCGTTATACTCAGAGAACAGGTTCATGGTTGAGTATCATCACATTGATTGCATATATTCTTACAAAAGTCAGCGTTACAGCTTTCACAGGCGGTATCTTCTTCGAATATCTGCTCGGCCTTCCTTTCTGGTGGGGAGCTTTGGGACTGATTGCCATTACTGCCGTATTTACAGTATTGGGAGGTATGAAAGGAGTTATGACAATGTCTGCTATTCAGACACCTATCCTTATCATAGGCTCGTTCCTTGTACTATTCTTAGGATTATCTGCACTTGGACATGGAAGCATTGTAGATGGATGGAGCAACATGATGGACTATGCACGTTCTGCTCACGACGGATATGGAATAAACCATATGTTCCACTGGGACGAAGGCGATCCTATGTATCCTAAATTCCCTGGATTTGCAGTATTCATCGGAGCATCTATCATCGGTTTCTGGTACTGGTGTACAGACCAGCACATAGTTCAGCGTGTACTCGGACAGCAGAAAGGCGAATCGGACGACGTAGTAATGAAACGTGCCCGCAGAGGTAGTATAGCTGCTGGTTATTTCAAACTTCTTCCTGTATTCATGTTCCTTATCCCAGGTATGGTAGCTGTTGCTTTGGCACAAGATCCAAACAGCGGTATTGTAATGGATCTTACAAACCAGCACGACACTGACGGAGCATTTGCAATGATGGTGAAAAATATTCTTCCTGCAGGAGTGAAAGGATTGGTGACAATCGGTTTCATATGTGCCTTGGTTACATCTCTTGCAGCATTCTTCAACAGTTGTGCAACTCTGTTTACAGAAGACTTCTACAAACCAATGCGTCAGGGCAAGAGCGAAGCACACTATGTATTCGTAGGACGCGTAGCTACAGTAGTGGTTGTTATCCTCGGATTGCTATGGTTACCTATCATGATGAACATGGACAATCTGTACAGCTACTTGCAGGACATCCAGTCACTGTTGGCACCTGCAATGGTAGCAGTGTTCACTCTCGGTATATTCTCTAAGAAAATCACTCCTAAAGCAGGTGAATGGGGACTTATCGGTGGTTTCATCATAGGTATGATAAGACTCATTACAAACGTAATAACAAAGAGTGGTACAGCAGCCATGGAAGGCTCTTTCTGGGATGCTACAGCTTGGTTCTGGCAGACCAACTGGTTGATATTCGAAATATGGTTACTGGTATTCCTGATTGTATTCATGATTGTTGTGTCTTGCTTCACTCCTAAACCATCAGCACAACAGATAGAAGCAATAACATTTACAGACAGCTATAAAGAACTTATCAGAAAGAGCTGGAACAAGTGGGACGTAATAGCAACACTTGGAGTTATAGTCCTTTGCGGATTATTCTATGCATATTTCTGGTAATAAAAATAAATATTGTTCTACATTTGCATATTCAATGTAGAACAATATAAAATCTGTATTTACATGACAGCTTATTACAAACAAAATCCAAAATTCTACGTCGGCATTGACTGTATAATATTCGGTTTCGACAAAGGCGAACTGAACCTCCTACTGTTAAAGAGAAATTTTGAGCCAGCTAAAGGGAAATGGTCTCTTATGGGAGGGTTTATACAGGAAAATGAAAGCGCCGATGATGCCGCAAAACGTGTGTTGAGCGAACTTACAGGACTGGAAAACGTCTATATGGAACAAATCGGTGCTTTTGGAGATGTTGACAGAGATCCGGGAGAAAGAGTTATATCGTTGGCCTATTACGCACTTATAAACATTAACGAATACGACTGCGAACTGGTTCAGCAGCACAATGCACACTGGGTAAACATTAACGAAGTTCCCGAATTGATTTTCGACCACTCGGAAATGGTAAGGAAAGCCAGGAAGATAATGAAGGAAAAGGCATCGCATAAGCCTATAGGCTTCAACCTGCTTCCTGAACTGTTCACCCTGACACAACTGCAAAATCTTTATGAAGCCATTTACGGTGAAACCATGGACAAGAGAAACTTCCGCAAGCGCATAGCCGAAATGGACTTTATAGAACAGACAGACAAAATAGACAAAACCGGATCGAAAAGAGGTGCACGCCTGTTCAAATTTAATGACAAGGCATACGAAAAGGATCCGAAATTCAAAATTTGACTAAAAAAAACGACTCAAATATGTTAGAAGCATTAAAAGAAAAAGTATTCCATGCCAATCTTGATTTGGTGAAACATGGACTTGTTATTTTCACTTGGGGAAACGTTTCTGCCATTGACCGCGAAACAGGACTTGTAGTAATCAAGCCTAGTGGCGTTTCATACGACGAGATGAAAGCAGAAGACATGGTAGTAGTTGACCTGGAAGGCAAAGTAGTAGAAGGCAATCTTCGTCCGTCAAGCGACACTCCTACTCACCTTGTACTTTATAAGGCATTCCCTGAAATTGGCGGTGTGGTACATACACACTCCACTTATGCCACTGCCTGGGCACAGGCCGGACTTGACATTCCAAACATAGGAACGACTCATGCCGACTATTTCCACGAAGCTATTCCTTGCACTGCAGATATGACAGAAGAAGAAGTGAAAGGTGAATACGAAAAGGAAACAGGAAATGTGATAGTAAAACGTTTCGAAGGAATGAATCCGGTACACACTCCGGGAGTATTGGTGAAAAACCACGGTCCTTTCTCATGGGGTAAGGATGCCAACGATGCAGTTCACAATGCCGTAGTTATGGAACAGGTAGCCAAAATGGCAAGCATTGCATATGCAGCTAACCCAAACCTTACGATGAATCCTCTGCTGGTGGAAAAACACTTCAACCGCAAGCATGGTCCTAACGCTTATTACGGACAGAAAAAGTAAAAACATCTGAAATTAATAAATACTGAAATAAACAAATTATTACCTATTAATAAAATAAAAAATTATGAACGCATTCAGTCAGTATGAAGTATGGTTCGTAACCGGAGCACAGCTCCTTTACGGAGGCGACGCAGTAATAGCAGTCGATGCACACAGTAATGAAATGGTAGCAGGTCTTAACGAAAGTGGAAAACTTCCTGTTAAGGTTGTATATAAAGGCACTGCAAACTCTTCAAAAGAAGTAGAAGCAGTATTCAAGGCAGCAAACAATGATGAAAAATGTATCGGTGTAATCACATGGATGCACACATTCTCTCCTGCCAAAATGTGGATTCACGGACTTCAGCAGTTGAAGAAACCTTTGCTGCATCTACACACTCAGTTCAACAAGGAAATTCCTTGGGACACTATGGATATGGACTTCATGAACTTGAACCAGAGCGCACACGGCGACCGCGAATTCGGTCATATCTGCACACGTATGCGTGTACGCCGCAAAGTTGTTGTAGGCTACTGGAAAGACGAAGAAACACTCAGCAAGATTGCCGTTTGGATGAGAGTATGTGCTGCATGGGCTGATTCTCAGGATATGCTCATCTTGCGTTTCGGCGACCAGATGAACAATGTAGCCGTAACAGACGGTGACAAGGTTGAAGCAGAACAGCGTATGGGATACCATGTTGACTACTGCCCGGTAAGCGAACTGATGGAATACCATAAAAATGTCAAGGATGAAGAAGTTGAAGCTTTGGTTAAAACTTACTTCAGCGAATATGACCATGATGCAGAACTTGAAGACAAATCAACTGAAGCATATCATAAAGTATGGAACGCTGCCAAGGCTGAACTTGCACTACGCGCTATCCTGAAAGCTAAAGGTGCCAAAGGTTTTACTACAAACTTCGACGACCTCGGACAGACAGACGGAAGCCATTTCGACCAGATTCCGGGTCTTGCTTCACAGCGTCTGATGGCAGAAGGATACGGCTTCGGTGCTGAAGGTGACTGGAAATCAGCAGCCCTCTACCGTACTGTATGGGTAATGAACCAGGGACTTGCAAACGGCTGCTCATTCCTTGAAGACTACACTTTGAACTTCGACGGAAAGAACAGTTCTATTCTTCAGGCACACATGCTGGAAGTTTGTCCGTTGATTGCTGCCAAGAAACCTCGTCTGGAAGTTCACTTCCTCGGCATAGGTATCCGCAAGAGCCAGACAGCTCGTCTTGTATTTACTTCAAAGGTTGGTACAGGATGTACAGCTACAGTTGTTGACCTCGGAAACCGTTTCCGCCTCATCGTAAATGATGTAGAATGTATCGAGCCAAAACCATTGCCAAAACTTCCTGTTGCTTCCGCACTTTGGAAACCAATGCCTGACTTCGAAGTTGGTGCAGGTGCATGGATTCTTGCAGGTGGTACTCACCACTCTTGTTTCTCATATGACTTGACAGCTGAATACTGGGAAGACTATGCAGAAATCGCAGGTATCGAAATGGTTCATATCAACAAAGATACTACTATCAGTGAGTTCAAGAAAGAGCTTCGCATGAATGAAGTTTACTACATGCTGAACAAAGCTCTTTGCTAATAAATTGATTATATTGCCTTAATTAAAAGTGCTCGGCGAGCAATCGTTTGTAGCACTTTTATTTTTTTAGAACTTAAAAACTTAAAATCTATGAGTCTTAATGCTAAATCAACAATAGAAAGCGGGAAAGCCATTTTGGGTATCGAATTCGGTTCTACAAGAATCAAGGCCGTATTGATAGACGAAGAGAATAAACCCATCGCCCAAGGAAGCCACACATGGGAAAACCAACTTGAAAACGGTTTGTGGACATACAGTATTGATGCTATATGGAACGGAGTACAGGACTGTTATGCAGACCTCCGCGCAAACGTAAACAAGGAATACGGAATTGAAATTGAAACCCTGGCTGCAATCGGCGTAAGTGCAATGATGCATGGCTATATGGCTTTCAACGACAAAGAAGAAATCCTCGTACCTTTCCGCACATGGAGAAACACCAACACAGGCAAGGCTGCCGCAGAATTGTCTGAGCTGTTCGTATATAACATTCCTTTAAGATGGAGTATATCACATCTCTATCAGGCTATCCTCAACAAGGAAGAACACGTAAAAGACATAACATTCCTGACAACATTGGCAGGATATGTACACTGGCAGATAACAGGGGAAAAAGTTCTTGGAATAGGTGATGCATCCGGCATGCTGCCTATCAATCCAGAAACAAAGAACTATTCTGCCGAATTGGTAAAGAAATTCAACAATCTCGTAGCTCCATACGGATTTAACTGGACTCTTGAAGATATTCTTCCTAAAGTACTTCTGGCTGGCGAAAATGCAGGTTGCCTTACAGAAAAAGGTGCAAAAATGCTCGACGTTTCAGGACATCTGAAAGCAGGTATTCCTGTTTGCCCTCCTGAAGGCGATGCCGGAACAGGTATGGTAGCTACAAATGCTGTTAAACAGCGCACAGGTAACGTATCTGCAGGTACTTCTTCTTTCTCAATGATTGTATTGGAAAAAGATTTGTCGAAACCATACGAAATGATTGATATGGTCACTACTCCTGACGGAAGCCTTGTGGCAATGGTTCACTGCAACAACTGTACTTCCGACCTAAACGCATGGGTAAACATCTTCAAGGAATATCAGGAGCTGATGGGTATTCCTGTAGATATGGACGAGATATTCGGAAAACTTTACAACAACGCCCTGAAAGGTGATGCCGACTGCGGCGGACTTATCTCATACAACTACTTCTCAGGCGAACCTGTAACAGGACTTGAAGAAGGCCGCCCTCTGTTCGTTCGTAATGCAAGTGATAAATTCAATCTTGCCAACTTCATGCGCGCACATCTGTATGCTTCTGTAGGAGTGTTGAAAATAGGTAACGACATCCTGTTCAATGAAGAGAAAATCAAGGTTGACAGAATCACAGGCCATGGTGGTCTGTTCAGAACTAAAGGTGTAGGACAAAGAGTTCTTGCCGCAGCCATCAACTCTCCTATATCGGTAATGGAAACAGCAGGCGAAGGCGGTGCATGGGGAATAGCACTACTTGGTTCTTATTTAGTGAACAATGACAAAAAACAATCACTTGCCGACTTCCTGGATGAAAAGGTATTTGCCGGAAATACAGGTACAGAAGTATCTCCTACTGCAGAAGATGTAGCAGGATTCAACAAATACATAGAAAACTACAAGGCTTGCATACCTGTTGAAGAGGCCGCTGTGAAATACAAAAAGTAAAGAGTATTTTTGACAATAAGTAGGCATGAAACAGCCTGAATATCTGATATTTCTATTCAATTAATGATAAAAAAAGCTTTTGTTCAGGTTGTTATTTACATATAAATGTTATATTTTTGCTCAAAAATTCAGAGAACATAAGAAAACTGATAGAAACATTCAACAAAATAATCAATTAATATGAACAGCAAACAAGTAATGAACCATGCTGCCGACAACATCCGTATTCTGGCAGCTTCAATGGTAGAAAAAGCTAAGTCAGGACACCCAGGTGGTGCTATGGGTGGTGCAGACTTTATCAACGTTCTGTATTCAGAATATCTGCAGTACGACCCTAAAAATCCTAAATGGGAAGGAAGAGACCGTTTCTTCCTCGATCCGGGACACATGTCTCCTATGCTGTATTCTCAATTGGCTTTGGCCGGAAAATTCACTATCGACGAACTTAAACAACTCCGTCAGTGGGGCTCACCTACTCCGGGACATCCAGAAGTTGACGTAGAACGCGGTATTGAAAATACATCCGGACCACTTGGACAAGGACATACTTTTGCTGTGGGTGCTGCTATCGCTGCAAAATTCCTTGCTGCTCGTACAGGTAACCCTACTTTCGCTAAAGAAACTATCTATGCATATATCTCTGACGGTGGTATCCAGGAAGAGATTTCTCAGGGTAGCGGACGTATAGCAGGTCACCTTGGACTTGATAACCTTATCATGTTCTACGACTCTAACGACATCCAGCTTTCTACTGAAACTAAAGATGTAATGACAGAAGACACTGCCATGAAATACCGTGCATGGGGATGGTATGTTATTGAAATCAACGGTAATGACTGCGACGAAATCCGCAAGGCTCTTGACGCAGCTAAAGCTGAGACAAAACGCCCAACTCTTATCATAGGTAAATGTATCATGGGTAAGGGTGCACGTAAAGACGACAACTCTTCTTACGAACACAATTGCAAGACTCACGGTGCTCCTCTTGGTGGCGATGCATACAAGAATACAATGATAAATCTTGGTGCTGACCCTGAAAACCCATTCGTAATCTTCGACGACGTAAAAGAACTTTACGCAAAACGTGCACAGGAACTTGAAACTATTGTAGCTGCAAGATATGAAGAAGAAAAAGCATGGGCTGCTGCAAATCCTGAAAAAGCTGCTCAGTTGAAAGAATGGTTCAGCGGTGCTGCTCCTAAAGTTAATTGGGCCGGAATACAGCAGAAAGCTAATGATGCTACTCGTAACGCATCTGCAACTGTTCTTGGTGCTCTTGCTGAACAGGTTCCTAACATGATCTGTTCTTCTGCCGACCTTTCTAACTCTGACAAGACTGACGGTTTCTTGAAGAAAACTCATGCATTCCAGTCAGGCGACTTCAGTGGAGCATTCTTCCAGGCTGGCGTTGCAGAACTTACTATGGCATGCTGCTGCCTTGGTATGGCTCTTCACGGTGGTGTAATCGCTGCTTGCGGTACATTCTTTGTATTCTCAGACTATATGAAACCTGCAGTGCGTATGGCTGCTTTGATGCAGTTGCCTGTCAAGTTCATCTGGACTCACGACGCATTCCGTGTAGGTGAAGACGGTCCTACTCACGAACCTGTTGAACAGGAAGCACAGATCCGTCTGATGGAAAAACTGAAAAACCACCACGGAAAGAACTCTATGCTTGTTCTTCGTCCTGCTGATGCTAAGGAAACTACTGAGGCTTGGAAACTTGCAATGGAAAACATCGACACTCCATCTGCATTGATCCTTTCTCGTCAGAACATCAACGACCTTCCTGAAGGTACAAATTATGCTGAAGCTGCCAAAGGTGGTTACATTGTAACTGATGCTGAAGGTACTCCTGACGTTATCATGGTTGCTTCAGGTTCTGAAGTTTCTACACTTGTTGCCGGTGCTGAACTGTTGCACAAAGACGGTATCAAGACACGTATCGTTTCTGTTCCTTCTGAAGGTCTGTTCCGCAGCCAGAGCAAGGAATATCAGGAAAGCGTTATCCCGACTGGAGCTAAAGTATTCGGACTCACAGCAGGTCTTCCTGTAAACCTTGAAGGACTTGTAGGTCCTAACGGAAAGGTTTGGGGTCTTGAATCATTCGGTTTCTCTGCACCATACAAAGTATTGGACGAAAAATTGGGATTCACAGCAGAAAATGTATATAACCAAGTAAAAGCAATGTTATAATGAAAATAGTAGGACTCGCATCCGATCATGCAGGATTTGAACTGAAACAGTATGTTAAGCAGTGGTTGGAAGCAAAAGGATTAGAATACAAAGATTTTGGAACTTACTCTACTGAAAGTTGCGATTATCCTGACTTCGCACACCCATTGGCAGAAGCTGTAGAGGCTGGCGAATGTTATCCGGGAATTGCAATATGCGGTAGTGGCGAAGGAATTGGCATCACACTGAACAAGCATCAGGGAATACGTGCAGCACTTTGCTGGATTCCTGAAATAGCTAAACTGTCACGCCAGCATAATAATGCAAACGTTCTTGTTATGCCTGGAAGATTTATTGACACTGAAATGGCAGACAAGATTATGACAGAATTCTTCAATACTGAATTTGAAGGTGGACGTCATCAGAAAAGAATAGATAAGATTCCAGTAAAATAATCCTTGTCTTATAACAATATAAAAAATAGGAAGATAGCTGATATGGCTTTCTTCCTATTTTTTTTCATATTTAGTTTTTAGATAAATCACAATAAATAGGAAAATCTTATCTTTGCAAAAAAATTATACCATAGATAATGGCTACTACACAGAAAAGACCCGCACGAACAACAAAGGTAAGTAAAGAAAAACTTACGGATGAATATGGACACCTTCAGCCTCAGGCTCCGGAGTTGGAGAAGGCTGTACTTGGTGCACTGATGATTGAAAAGGATGCCTACTCGCTTGTGAGTGAGATTCTTAAACCGGAATCTTTCTACGAGCACAGACATCAGCTGATTTATGCAGCCATAACAGATCTGGCAATACAGCAGAAACCTATCGACTTGCTTACAGTGACAGAACACCTGCGATTCATGGGAAATCTGGATGAAGTTGGAGGTCCGTTCTATATTACTCAGTTGAGCGGTATGATGGCATCGTCTGCACATATCGAATACCACGCACGCATAATAGCACAGAAATACCTCGCCAGAGAGCTTATAACTTTCACAAGCAACATTCAGAAAAAGGCTTTCGACGATACTGAAGACGTGGACGATATAATGCAGGAAGCCGAAGGACGTCTGTTCGAAATCTCGCAGCAGAACATGAAGAAAGACTATACTCAGATCAATCCTGTGATACAGGAAGCGTATGAGATGCTTCGAACTGCTGCCGCCCGTACCGACGGTTTGAGTGGTCTTGCAAGCGGTTTCCATAAACTTGACAAGATGACTTCCGGATGGCAGAACTCCGACCTTATCATCATTGCAGCACGTCCTGCGATGGGTAAGACCGCGTTCGTGCTTTCTATGGCCAAGAACATAGCCGTAAACAATAAGGTGCCGGTAGCATTATTCTCGCTTGAAATGAGTAACGTCCAGTTGGTCAACCGTTTGATTGTAAACGTGTGTGAGATACCTGGCGAGAAAATCAAAAGCGGACAGCTTGCTCCATACGAATGGGGACAGCTGGACTATAAGATAAAGGAACTGTATGATGCTCCTCTATATGTCGATGATACTCCTTCACTGTCGGTATTCGAACTAAGAACAAAAGCGCGCCGTCTGGTGAGAGAACATGATGTGAAAATCATCATCATCGACTACCTGCAGCTGATGAATGCCAGCGGTATGTCGTTCGGCAGCCGTCAGGAAGAAGTCAGCACTATATCACGTTCGCTCAAAGGTCTTGCCAAGGAATTGAACATACCTATCATAGCCCTGAGTCAGCTGAACCGTGGTGTGGAAAACCGTGAGGGTGTAGATGGCAAGCGTCCGCAGTTGAGCGATCTCCGTGAATCCGGAGCCATCGAGCAGGATGCCGATATGGTTTGCTTCATCCACCGTCCTGAATACTACAAGATATATACCGACGAAAAGGGTAATGACCTACACGGTATGGCCGAAATCATTATTGCAAAGCATCGTAATGGTGCCGTGGGCGACGTGCTTCTGCGATTCCGCGGCGAATTTGCACGATTCCAAAATCCGGAAGACGAAATGATTGTACCATTGCCTACCGAAGAGAATGCGACACCGGTCATACGTTCGAAGATGAACAAGGGAAATGGCTCCATACCTCCCCCACCGGCAGATATGGCTCCTGTGCAGGATGGAAATCCGTTTGGCGGACCATTGCCTGACGTACCGTTCTGATTTCGCAAAAAAACTTTTACGCAGTCTTGTAAACCAAATATTTATATTAACTTTGCGCATCATTCATAAAAATACATAAAACTATCTATATATGAATATTTCTTATAACTGGCTGAAAGAATATGTCAATTTCGATTTGACTCCAGATGAAGTAGCAGCCGCACTTACCTCAATCGGTCTCGAAACCGGAGGCGTAGAGGAAGTTCAGACTATAAAAGGAGGTCTCGAAGGACTTGTAGTAGGTGAAGTCCTGACTTGCGAGCCTCATCCAAACTCAGACCACATGCACGTCACTACTGTAAACTTGGGACAGGGAGAGCCTGTACAGATAGTTTGTGGTGCAGCTAACGTAGCAGCAGGTCAGAAAGTAATCGTAGCAACTCTTGGAACAAAGCTTTACGATGGCGACGAATGTTTCACCATCAAGAAATCAAAACTCCGTGGTGTAGAATCAAACGGTATGATTTGTGCGGAAGATGAAATCGGTGTGGGAACAAGCCACGACGGTATCATCGTTCTTCCTGCAGACACTGTTCCGGGAACTCCTGCAAAAGAATACTACAATATAAAGAGCGAATACGTACTTGAAGTCGATATCACTCCAAACCGTTCGGATGCATGCTCACACTATGGTGTGGCTCGCGACCTTTATGCGTGGTTAATCCAGAATGGCTACAAGGCTGAACTGAAACGTCCTTCAGTAGATGCTTTCAAAGTAGATAGCAACAATCTGAATATCGACATCGAAGTGGAAAACACTGAAGCATGTCCAAGATACGCTGGTATCGCCATCAAGAACGTAACCGTAAAGGAAAGTCCTGAATGGCTTCAGAACAAACTTCGCCTTATCGGTGTTCGACCTATCAACAATATCGTCGATATTACAAACTATATACTTCATGCTTACGGACAGCCAATGCACTGTTTCGATGCAAACAAGATTAAAGGTGGCAAAATAGTAGTAAGAACATGTGCTGAAGGTACTAAGTTCGTTACACTTGATGAAGTGGAACGTACACTTTCTGAACGCGACCTCATGATTTGCAACGCAGAAGAACCAATGTGTATTGCCGGAGTATTCGGTGGTCTTGATTCAGGTACTACTGAATCTACAACAGACGTATTCCTTGAAAGTGCATACTTTAACCCTACTTGTGTTCGTAAGACTGCACGCCGTCACGGACTGAGCACAGACTCTTCATTCCGTTTCGAACGTGGTATCGACCCTAACATCACTATCTATGCACTGAAAGAAGCTGCAATGCTGGTAAAAGAACTTGCCGGCGGTGAAATAGCTTCTGAAATCAAGGACAACTACCCTGCTCCTATCGCTGATTTCGCTATCGAACTTTCATACGATTATGTAAATACACTTATCGGAAAGGTTATCCCTGCCGAAACAATCAAGAGCATAGTAAGCAGTCTTGAAATGAAGATTGTGAACGAAACAGCTGAAGGTCTTTCTCTTCTTGTTCCTCCTTACCGTGTTGACGTACAGCGCCCATGCGACGTAGTGGAAGATATCCTCCGTATCTATGGATATAACAATGTAGAGATCCCTACCAGCCTGAAATCAAGCATCAACGTCAAAGGTGCTGAAGACAAGTCTGTAAAACTTCAGAACATCGTTTCTGAACAGCTCGTAGGATGCGGATTCAATGAAATAATGAACAACTCGCTTACTGCTGCTGCCTATTACGAAGGACTTGAAACTTACAAGCCTGAAAACTTGGTTCGCCTGATGAACCCATTGAGCAACGACTTGAACGTAATGCGTGCAACTCTGCTGTTCGGTGGCCTTGAAAGCATCCAGCACAATGCAAACCGTAAGAATGCAGATTTGAAATTCTTCGAATTCGGTAAGTGCTACCACTTCAACGAAGAAAAGAAGAACCCAGAAAAGATTCTTGCCGCATATTCTGAAGAACTTCACCTAGGTATGTGGGTTACAGGTAAGCGCGTAAGCAACTCATGGGCACATGCTGACGAAAATTCTTCTGTTTATGAGCTTAAAGCATACGTTCTCAATATCTTCCGTCGTCTTGGTGTAAACTTCGGTGGCCTTGTATTCGGAAATCTTACAGACGATATCTACTCTGTAGCGATATCAGTACATACTCGTGGAGGAAAACTGTTGGCTACATTCGGAGTAGTAAGCAAGAAGATTCAGAAGGCATTCGATATAGACAATGAAGTTTACTTTGCCGACATCATGTGGAACGAACTGATGAAATCAATCAAAGGCAACAGAGTAACTTACAAGGAAATATCCAAGTTCCCTGCCGTAAAACGTGACCTCGCATTGCTCATCGACAAGAACGTTCAGTTTGCTGAAATCGAAAAGATAGCTTACGAAACAGACAAGAAGCTCTTGAAATCAGTAGAACTGTTCGACGTTTACGAAGGCAAGAACCTCGAAGCAGGCAAGAAGAGCTACGCTGTTAGCTTCATGCTTCAGGACGAGAATGCCACTCTGAACGACAAGCAGATTGACAAGTTCATGCAGAAACTTATTACAAACCTGCAGAACAAGCTTGATGCTAAATTGAGATAACATTACAATAATAAAAATAACAATATAAAATTATAAACCAATGGGAAGAGCGTTTGAATATAGAAAAGCTGCCAAATTGAAAAGATGGGGTCACATGGCAAAGACCTTTACACGTCTGGGTAAACAAATCGCAATTGCTGTAAAAGCAGGTGGTCCTGAACCTGAAAACAACCCTACACTACGTTCTATCATCGCTGTCTGCAAGCGTGAAAACATGCCGAAGGACAACATCGAACGTGCTATCAAAAACGCACAGGGTAAAGACCAGAGCGACTACAAGAGCATGACTTACGAAGGATATGGTCCTCACGGAGTTGCTGTATTTGTTGATACTCTTACTGACAACACTACTCGTACAGTAGCAGACGTTCGTTCAGTATTCAACAAATTTGCCGGTAACCTTGGAACTACAGGTTCACTTGCTTTCTTGTTCGACCACAAGTGTGTATTCACTTTCAAGAAGAAAGACGGTCTCGACATGGAAGAACTTATCCTTGACCTTATCGACTACAACGTAGAAGATGAATACGACGAAGATCCTGAAGAAGGAACAATCACTATCTACGGTGATCCTAAGAGCTACTCTCTTATCCAGAAACACCTTGAAGAATGTGGTTTCGAGGATGTCGGTGGTGAGTTCACATACGTACCAAACGATTTGAAAGAAGTTACTCCTGAACAGCGCGAAACTATCGACAAGATGGTAGAACGTCTTGAAGAATTCGACGATGTGCAGAATGTTTACACTAACATGAAACCGGAAGAAGAGTAATCATTCTTAATGATAATTACAAAAACAGATTTCGCATAAAGTTTTCTTCGTGTGAAATCTGTTTTTTTTATAATAAGATAAAAAGCAAAAACGATGAAAATAAACTACAGAACACAAGGAACATGCAGTTCATTTATCGAAGTTGAAGTAGAAAACAACAAGATTAAAGAAGTAAGCTTCACTGGCGGATGTAACGGAAATCTTAAAGGCATCTGCTCGCTCGTAAAAGGAATGGAAGTAAATGAAGTTATCTCTCGCCTTGAAGGTATCCGTTGCGGAAACAAGAACACTTCATGTCCAGACCAGCTTTGCAAGGCTTTGAAAAGCATGTAATACAACTAAAACTATATAAAAAATAAAGCAATGACTCTTATACACAACAATAGGTGTCATTGCTTTTCGTTTTATATATCCATTCTCATTATCTGTTTTCAGCAGTATCACTATTACCTTTTTGTAACAAATACAATTTTCACATAATAATATATTGAAAATAGATTGTTTTTACTATTTTTGCACTCAAATACACAGAAACAACTTTCTTAAGACTTATAACGACACAAAAATGGCGAAAAATATCTACCTGATATTATTATATCCTATAATGGCAGCAGTCATTATACAATATTTTGCAGGAAATTTCCCGTTCCATTTCTTTGAGTTCCCACTGAATATTATTCTTGGGGCAATATGGATTTATTCCGTTTATATGCTCTTACGCAAAAATAACTGTACCAATAATATAACAAGAGTTCTTGTATCTCCCGAAACTACAGCATTCAGCCTGTTCTTGTTCGTTTGCGGAACACTCGTCATTGGACTGTTTCCACAACTGTCAGCTATAGAAGCAGAGCAAAAAGAAGGAATTCTGGGACAACTTGGATTCTACAATTTCATGTCCTCATGGATTTTTGTATCGATACTGTTTATTTTGCTCTCACATCTTGCAGCCATAACCATAAGAGGATTTAAATCAAGGAAAAAGAAAAGATGGAGATTTCTGCTCAACCATGCCGGAGTATGGCTTGCACTCTTTGGCGGTTTCATGGGTAGCAGCGACATTATCACAGCAAGAATTCCCGTATTTTTCGATAAAGAGAACAATGAAGCTCTTACAATGGAAGGCAAGCATTTCTATCTTGACTACGACCTGCAGCTGACAGGTTTCGATGCAGATTACTATCAGAACGGAATGCCCAAAAGCTATGTAGCGGAGGTAAAAGTTTCAGACAGACATTCCGAGAATTCATCACAAATAAGTCTTGAGGTGAACCATCCTTACGAATATAAGTTCGGTGAAGACATATATCTGGTAAGCTACGATACACGCAGTGACAAGCCACAATACTGTGTCCTGCAGATAGTACGTCAGCCATGGAAATATATCCAGCTCATAGGTATAATAATGACAATAGCCGGAGCTGTAGGAATGTTTATCGGAGGACCACAAAAACAGACTTCAAAGCAGTAACAATAACCCTTATAACTATAAAAAAATGACAATCAACTGGGATGTTTTCTATATATTCACCATCGTCTCTGTAATCCTGTGGATTATAAGTGCGGTTACCTCTGCCATGAAAAACGATATCTCAAAAACAGCCGTTGCTGCAAGCCTGTCAGGCAGCATCGTTTTTCTGGCGTTTATCATAGGACTGTGGATTTATCTGCAAAGGCCTCCGCTCAGAACAATGGGAGAAACCAGACTATGGTATTCGCTCTTCATGGGAATATCAGGACTTATCACCTACTGGAGATGGAAATACAGATGGATACTATCCTTCTCTACTCTGGTATCTGCAGTGTTCTGCATCATCAACATACTCAAGCCGGAGATACACGACCAATCTTTGATGCCTGCCCTGCAAAGCGCATGGTTCATTCCTCATGTGACTGTATATATGTTTTCATACTCAGTACTTGGATGCGCATTCATCATAGGATGTATAGGAATGAAAAAGCATAAAGAGATATATACCACTACTGCGGACGAGCTAGTATATACAGGAACTGCTTTCCTCACCATAGGTATGCTGACGGGAGCTATATGGGCAAAGGATGCATGGGGCAACTACTGGAGCTGGGACCCTAAGGAAACATGGGCAGCCATAACATGGACTATTTACCTGCTATACATACATATACGACTGCAAAGAACATACAAGAGTAAAAGACTACTGTACGGACTTCTCATAGCAGGATTCGTATCACTGCAGATGTGCTGGTATGGAGTAAACTATCTTCCGGCAGCACAGAAGAGTGTACATTTATATAATAGACAATAATCCCAAAAGGAAACTACTAATACTAACATTTAAAAAAGTGAGATTATGAAGAAAAAGATTATCTTGGCAGCATTACTGATTGCAGCGGGAGCTGTGGCAGTTTACCGCCTTGTGAATCAAGCTCCATCAGAATCGCTTGCAGCAAACGAAAGAATGCTTGCAATACTTACTGACGGAGGATGTATGGAGTGCCACTCGGCAAATCCTAAACTTCCTTTCTATGCCAACTTCCCTATTGCAGGAAAAGTGGTGAAAGAGGATATCGAGAAAGGATACAGAGAGTTTGACGTAGAGCCTATGGTGACAGCTCTCAAGAATGGTGAGAAAGTGGGCGAAGTCGATTTGGCTAAAGTAGAAAAGGTAATAAAGGACGGTACAATGCCATTGGCTAAATATTACCTTGTACACTGGGGTTCGTCTATGACTGGCAAGAAAACAGAGATTGCTCTTGACTGGGTAAAGAATTACAGAGCTCAGGCATATCCAAATACTCTGGCTGCAGCTGAGTTTGCAAACGAGCCAATACGCCCTATACACGATTCTATTCCTGTAGATATCCGAAAGGTTATCCTTGGAGATATGCTTTTCCACGACACGCGTCTTTCTATAGACAATACCGTATCGTGTGCAACTTGTCATGCTCTGAACACTGCAGGTGTGGACAACAAGCGTTTCTCAGAAGGTGTTGACGGACAGGTTGGAGGTGTAAACGCACCTACGGTGTTCAATGCTCACTACAATTTCGTTCAGTTCTGGGACGGACGTGCCGCTACACTGGCAGCACAGGCAGGTGGTCCTCCACTCAACCCTATAGAAATGGGACACAAATCATTCGATGATATATGTAAAGTCCTTTCAGAAGACAAAGCCTTTGAAAAAGCATTTATGGAAGTATATCCTGAGGGATTTACTCAGGAAACTATCACTGATGCTATTCAGGAATTCGAACGCACATTGATTACACCAAACTCTAAGTTCGACAAATATCTGAAAGGCGACAAGAATATCCTTACAGCAGAAGAGATAAACGGCTACGAACTGTTCAAGGAGTACAACTGTGCTACTTGTCACGTGGGTGAAAACCTGGGAGGACAGTCATACGAGCTTATGGGAGTCAGAGCTGACTACTTCGGCGACAGAGGTACTGAAATCACATTCGAAGACCATGGCCGCAACAAGGAAACCAAGACAGAACGCGACATGCACAGATTCAAGGTTCCTGGTCTGAGAAACATCGAGCTGACAGGTCCTTACTACCACGACGGTACAAAGAAGACACTTGAAGAAGCTGTAAACGATATGGCTAAATACGAAGTAGGTATCACACTTACAGAAACTGAAACTGCCAACATCGTGAAGTTCCTGAAAACTCTTACAGGTGAATACAAGGGTAAGACTCTTACTAATGACAATATGTAATTGACAACATTACCACAATTATAACAAAAAAGAATATCCCGATTCGGAAAGTTAAAAAACAATTCCGAACCGGGATTTTTTATATATCAACTGACATTACTAAATTAAAGTCCTATCATTTTTCAGTAAATTCGATAGATTCACTTCCTGCCAAAGTAAGTGTCATATTCTTGCCTTTTCCACGAATATCGGCAAAAGCATTCTTATATCCGTAACCGGAAGCAGTACGATACTGATAAAGCAAATAATCAACACCGTTATAATTCATCTGAGCCACTCCTGCATTATTGAAAAATGTAACGAACAGATTCTCACCACCTTTTCCTGTAAATTCTGCATTAATGGTATTCTCTGTTCCAGATGTAGCATAAAGCAACTTGCCTCTTCTGGTAACGAGCCATTCATCGTTATACTTCTCTACCATATAAGTATCATCATCCTCTACGTTCCATACCGCAGTTCCATCAGGTCTGACACGCTTGTCCAATACCACAGCCCCTCCAGGCAAAAACAGCTCTACCTTTGATGAATCGACAGAAAACACTGAATATGCAGCCATAGTGTCATTCGGATCTGTAGCCGACAGCAAACGGCAACCTTCCTCAAAAATCCTGATTTTCTTATCGAGTACTTTTGAATAAGTATATCCCATGGCAGCATCACTTCCTCCTATAACCTGTCCTTCAGAATTTTCAAATTTAACATACTGAATACGATACATATCTCCTTTTCCCAAGGTCAAAGTATCATTATTCAGTGATATGACATTAAGTGTATCTGAGAACTGTATAGTCTGGCCGTTACCAATACTTTCGCCTGACAACACAATATTGCACTCTTTTCCTTTCTTCAACAACTCCCAACCGTTATATTTCAGAGTAGCCATACCCACAGACGAAGCCTTTCCGTCCTTTTCAAACACGACACCCTGAAGGATATGCTTGTTTACAGGCATTATCTCGTGCCATTCGCCAATGAATGATGTTTCATTAAACATATTTTCCCCTTCAGCACACGACATCATAATCATTAATGATGCAGGTAAAAATAAAAGATTGTTTTTTTTCATAATACATTTTTTATTGATTACTAATATTCTTATATACTATAGATGATATTTCTGCTATTATTTTTTCCGTAGTCTCATAGTTCTCGGCAGAATCTTTCACAAATACGGCTATCAGATAACGGTCACCATTCGACAAATCAATAAAACCTATATCATTTATGCCAATATACCGCCCATCGGAATTCTTGTCGCCTGTTCCAGTTTTATGACCTATCACAGCTGCAGTGTTCTTCAACGGATATGGCAATCTGCCGATACCCGTAGTACATTCCGTCATTGTTCTTTTAATAAAATCATAATATTCAGCAGAAACTGCACCTCCTTCTAGAAATAAATTTATCAGTCGTACGGCAGCCATAGGTGTAGTCCAGTTGCTGTAACAGTTGTCAAGATTCTCATGCATATCGTTTTCATCCATTTCTATTGAAAAATCATCAATACCCAATGAGCGAATATACCTGTCTGTTTCTTTTATACTAAGAATACGGTTGAACAGAATATCACATGCATTATTGTCGCTAAGTTGGAGTGTATATTCCATAAGTTCCGATAAGCTTATGCGGATATTTCCTTCCGGAAATCTGTCACGTAATGGACTATAAGTATTCTCCCTTAACTCTTTCCTTGATATATTGATTACAGAGTCCAATGGTATTCCTTTCATCTGTAGAAGATGACATACAGCTAATGCCTGATGAAACTTGAAGACACTCATCATAGGATATTTATCGCTATTATTCACTGTCAGAGTATCAGTATCGTTTATCATTACAGCTACACCAACTTTTGCATCGTATTTATCTATACTGTGTATTATTTCATTTCTTAGTGAAGAAAAAGGACCAGCTTTTACAATAATCGAGATAAAAGACAATAATAAAAAAGCAACTGATTTTGTTTTCATCTATGTTTTTACATTAAAAGGATACAAAAAAATAATTGACAAAATTAATCATCTGAATGATTAATCCTATCAATTATTTACATTATAACATTTGTTATGTAATTATTCTGCCGCATTCTTTTTCAGCCATTCCAATCTGCGCATGTCCGGCAAATGTTTCACAGTGAAGTTCTCAAATTTGGCTTCAAATCCGTCTCCATCAGGAGATGCTGCCATGATACCGACCTTCATCGGAACATTGTCCTGCATCCACGCATTGCGCATCATTGTGTATTCTTTATCATCGAAAGAATAGAACACCTCTACAGCATCAAGTCTTCTTACAGCCTTAATCCAGATATAAGGAACAGGTTTGTCAAGAGTAATGACACTCCAGTCGGATGTCTTATGAGTAACCACTGTACTAAGATTGTACTTGCCATCGACAAATTCAATTCCTGCCTTGATGTAATTCTCATGGTCTATTCTCAACATTATACCAGCCTGGTCAAATCGTGTCTTGTATTCTCCCGACACCTTTACTTTTGCTTCAAACTCACCTCCGTATGTAGCATAGTAGAAAGGAGCATCGTCTACAGTAAAACCATAATGTGATATACGCCAATAGTCACTCTGAGGAGTAACAAACATAGTCATGGTTTTGCTGTCCTTTATCTCCCATTTTTCCGGCTCATTGAACCAGTTCATCTTTTCAAGGCTCTGCGCCGCTACCGACGAAAGAGCCATAATTCCAAACAAACTTAAAATCAGTTTCTTCATATTTATAATGCTTTATGTGTTTATTCCATTCTGTATTTGTTTTTATCATCCTCGGTCAGTTCACGAATTACTCTGCAAGGATTACCGGCTGCCAAAACTCCCGAAGGTATCTTTTTTGTAACTACACTTCCCGCTCCTATAACCGCATCATCGCCTATCGACACTCCAGGCAGAACAGTCACGTTTGCCCCTATCCAAACATTATTACCTACTGTAATAGGGAAAGCATATTCCAGTCCCATATTTCTTTTCTCAGCATCAAGAGGATGACCTGCCGAATAGAAGCCACAATTAGGAGCGACAAAAACATTATCACCAAATGTCACCTTTGCACCATCGAGAATGACGCAATTCACATTCATATAGAAGTTCTCACCTATTTCGATATTATAGCCATAGTCGCAATAAAAAGGCTGCTCTATCAGAAAGTTATTTCTCGTTTTTCCGAACAGTCGTCGTATTATTTCAGTACGTTCGGCAATCATTGACGGTCTCAAAGAGTTATATTCATAGCATAAATCTTTACATACTGCCCTCTCACGCAACAGTTCTTCATCATAATTAGCATCATAGAGCAGCCCTTTATGGCATTTTTCCTTTTCAGTCATTTCTTTAAAAGCTTATATAATTATTAAATACAATACACTTACCTGACAGTAATCCATGTAAGTTTCTTCCATATCCACTCCAACGGTCCATGTCTGTGAGATGAAAGCCACCACCTGCTAAATGACAACTGTATCATAAATACAAATATCGCTATAACCAAGCACGAAGTTGCTCCTGTATATTTATATAATCCAAAGCCGAAGCCATAAAATAAAGATACACCTATTATTGACTGCACAATATAGTTTGTCAGACTCATTTTCCCATAAGGGATAAATATACGTTGGAATCTATATCCGTTTCCTACTCCGAACCACCATATCAAAACAAAGAATGAAACCAGCAATGCCATAAAAAGAAAGTTGCATATAGACGGTACTGCAATATTCAACGGTACCATTAGAGCTTCATTACCGGCTACCATTTCCGGATATGTCATCTTGATTATATTGAAAACTACAAACAGGCTTACAGACCACAACAATACTTTTTTCCATATCATGACAGAATAATCAGATTTCTTGAATAAAGAAAGCCTTCCCGCTGCCATTCCAAACAGAAACAGTCCTCCTATTTGAAAAACACGACCGTTTTCTATCTGCCATAAATTACCATACAACTGCCCGTCGGTGATATTTGACCTCAGAATTTCCAGAAAACTACCGGACTCCATTACAGGCTTTGCCAGATTACCATACACTACCCAGTTATTCCCATATTCCAGAAAAGGAATGTCGCATCCGATACAAATCAGTCTTATCCATTCAACAGGCTGAATAATCATAACCGAAGCCAATATAAGCACAGATTTTGTGGAAAGACCTGATACTGATACAAGGAAAATTCCCATAACGGAATACAACAAAAGAATATCCCCGTTATAAAATAAGGAATGAAGCTGAGAAAAAAGCATCAAAAGAATCATTCTCCACACAAATCTCCATCGGAAAGGAAGTCCACGTTTTTTTGCATTATCAAACTGAATAAAAAAGCTAAGTCCAAAAAGAATAGAAAAAGTGGAAAAGGCTTTTCCTCCAAACAAGAACCATACCGTATCCCAAACCCCTTTATCAAGAGCCGTAAGCCAATGAGGCTGACAATCCGGCATATAATAAAGATTATAGTGCTCAAAACAATGTAAAATCACTATTGCAAACAATGCAACACCTCGTAAGGCATCGACAACTTCTATTCTGTCGCTTTTCAATGTGTTATTCATATCTATAGTTTATGGTTTATTTATTATCATTTTCCTGCAAGTACCGGATGAACATATCTTCCCTTGCCCACCGACACCTTGCCAAACTCAATAGCCTTAGCCGGACAACGGTGTATGCATGCCGTACACTGTACACAATCCCTTCCTTGCCATACCGGTTTGCCGTTCTGCATAACTATCATACCTGTTGGACAGACCTTAGCGCACAGTCCGCAGGAAATACACGCATCAGTACTCCGGAAAGACTGCCTGCCTATAACAAATCTCTTAAATACAGGATAGACCACATAACTCTTCAGCCACGACATTCCTGTACGGAGAATCTGAGATTCAGAATAACTACGTGTATTTATAGCTTTTACAATCTGTTCCATACTACTTGGAGCCATAGCAAGTTTTTCATCCTTCACCGGCTCAGGATCTACACCGAAACCACGCATAAGAATATAGTTATTTGGCATTTTCAGCGAAAAGAAGGCTTCCAGAGGAATACATTTGTCTGCAAGTTCCTTACGCACTATCCGGTCTGTATATCCACAATCGTCACCACATGTACCAATGGCGAATACACAGTTTCCTTTCAATCCGGACAACTGTAACTCCCTGATAAAATGCAGCATGACCAATGCCGGTCCCCAGGAATGTACAGGGAATACGAAAAACAACATTTCCGCCTCATCACGCAACGTATATTTCAGACCTTCAGCCGAATGTTTCCGTATAAACCCGGAGACTTCACATAAAGGTTCATTGAAAGCATTGGATATGTATTGTGCAACCCATAAAGAATTGCCTGTAGCTGAAAAATAAAATACCATATTTTAAATTTAATCTTTCGTATTCTCCGTTATAAACAATAATTTGTCACCCACATGCAGTTCCATCTGTCCGTTCGGAATCAGAAACTCGTTTCCGCGTTTGATGAGCATCACTAGCGACCCCTTAGGAATATTCATATCAGCCAGACGGTTACCGTGTACCAACATTTCTTCATTGAGAGTAATATCATGCAGCTGCGAATCTATCTCGTCAGGTAATTCCACTCCAAACTCGTTTCCTTCCTTCTCCAAGGGTAAATCAAGTTTAAGCCAGCGTGCCACAGAAGAGATTGTCATGCCTTGAATAACGAGTGAAAGCAAAGTGATGAAGAACACTATATTGAAAAGCTGGTTCGAACCCTCGATATTCGCAATAACAGGGTATGTGGCAAATATGATAGGCACGGCACCGCGCAGTCCTACCCACGACACAAAAAGTTTCGCCTTGGTACTTATTTTTCTGAAAGGGAGCAGGCATGCAAATACACTCAACGGACGCGCAACTACAATCATAAACACACCGATAAGCAATGCCACTACAGCCGTATCAAGCATCTCATGAGGATTTACCAACAATCCCAAAGTAATGAACATTATAATCTGAAACAACCATGTGAGACCATTCATAAATGTATTTATCTCCTTTCGGTATGACAGTTTCATGTTGCCTACCACAACACCTGCAATGTAAACTGCCAGATAGCCATTTCCTTTCAGCATATCTGTAGCCGTGAAGGTGATGAATACCATACTGAGAAGAAGTATGGAATAAAGAGATGAATTTGACAGTCCTATCTTATTGGTAAGCCACGACATGAATCGTCCCATGGAATATCCCAAAGCACCACCTATAAGAAACTGCACAAACAAGTCTTTAATCAGAAGACCAATACTGAGAGAACTGCCGCTTGAAATAACCTGAATCAGAACTATAGTAAGCATATATGCCATAGGATCGTTACTTCCACTTTCCAACTCCAGCATAGGACGAAGGTTTTCCTTCAGATTCATTTTCTGCGAACGAAGAAGACTGAACACAGAGGCTGAATCGGTAGAAGACATTGTAGCCGCCAGAAGCAGCGATACCATGAATGTCAGCTCGATATTCGTGCTGTTCCATCCCGAAATATAGAAGATAAACAGTCCGGTAAGTAAAGTCGTCAGAAGAACTCCTACGGTAGAAAGAACTATACCTTCTTTAAGAACAGGCTTAATGTCTGTGAACTTAGTCTCCATACCTCCGGTAAAAAGAATGATACTGAGTGCCATCATTCCTATGAACTGGGCATCTTCGGCACTGTTGAACTGCAACCCTAATCCATCGCTACCGAACAGCATTCCGACAAGGAGGAAAAGCAACAACGTAGGTATTCCGAAACGATAACCAGTCTTGCTTATCAATATACTGGTGAAAATAAGTACCGATCCTATCAAAAGGATATTCTCTGCTGTAAATATCATTGTTATAGTTTTTAATTATGGTTATTATAAAAAATAGGAAAAACGACTGTTCGTTTTTTACGTAAAACTGTAGTGTGAAGTGCGTAAAACTATTGTTTGTAATGCGTAAAACTGTAGTTTGAAGTGTGTAAAACTATAGTTTGAAGCCAGAGACATGAGCACATCAGGTTATGTCAGGTTTGAAACACATCACTCAAATAATGTGCAGACTTCCGCACGGCTCACCTTAATCAAATCTGCAGGAGCTATCTTAACCTGCAATCCGCGTACTCCGGCACTAACATAGATATAATCGAAATCATTACATGTGTGATGGATATACGTAGGGAAATGTTTCTTCATACCTATCGGCGAGCATCCACCGCGAATATATCCCGTAAGCGGAAGAAGTTCTTTCATCGGGATAAGGTCGCATTTCTTGTTTCCGGACAGCTTGGCTGCCAGTTTCAAGTCTATTTCATGTTCTCCCGGAATCACACATACGAAATATCCAGACTTATCGCCATGAAGGACAAGTGTCTTGAATACCTGTTCTATATTCTCACCGAGCGTAGCGGCTACATGCACGCAACTCAAATCATTCTCATCGACCTCGTATGGCACGAGTTCGTATTTTATCTTATCCTTGTCCAACAGTCTTGCCACATTGGTCTTGGATATTTTTTCTTTAGCCATAATTTATAATGTATAATTTTAAACAATGTTTAAATGCCGTTTAAAAGCTATTTAAATACTTTTTAAAAGCTGGTTAAACAGCATTCATAATTACGTTTGTATAGATTAAACAATTTATTTCTGATTTAATTCTTCTTTAAGGAATTTAGGTGTATATCCTTTATCAGACATAGCCACTTCCTCAGGTGTTCCGCACGAAAGAAGCTGTCCTCCACCCTTTCCGCCTTCAGGTCCCATATCAATAATATAGTCTGCCATCTTTATAACATCAAGGTTATGTTCAATCACAAGAACTGTATTTCCTTTGTCCACCAGACGGTTGAGTACGTTCATCAATACACGGATATCCTCGAAATGCAATCCAGTAGTAGGTTCGTCAAGGATGTAGAAAGTCTTTCCTGTATCTTTCTTCGAGAGTTCGGTAGCAAGCTTCACACGTTGGCTTTCTCCGCCCGAAAGTGTTGTCGAAGGCTGCCCCAACTTGATATATCCCAATCCTACATCCTGAAGCACTTTTATCTTGTTCAGAATCTGTGGAACATTCTCGAAAAACTCCACAGCGCGGTTTATGGTCATATCAAGCACATCGGCTATCGACTTGCCTTTGTATCTTACTTCCAATGTCTCACGGTTATATCGCTTTCCATGACATACCTCGCAAGGAACAAGCACATCAGGCAGGAAGTTCATTTCTATGGTCTTATATCCGTTTCCTCCGCAAGCCTCACAGCGTCCTCCGGCTACATTGAACGAAAAACGTCCAGGCTTGTAACCACGTATCTTTGCTTCCGGCAGACCTACGAACAGATTTCTTATATCCGAGAACACTCCGGTATATGTAGCAGGATTTGAACGCGGAGTACGTCCAAGCGGCGACTGGTCCACATTCACCACCTTATCTATATTCTCAAGTCCTTCTATACGGTCGTACGGCAAAGGGTCCTGAAGTGAGCGATAGAAATGCTGCGATAGTATAGGTTGGAGAGTGTCGTTGATAAGAGTTGACTTACCGCTTCCCGAAACACCTGTCACACAGATGAGTGTTCCCAACGGGAATTCCACGTCCACTCCTTTCAGATTATTTCCTCTTGCTCCGAACAGAGAAAGTTTCTTGCCGTTGCCCGGTCTTCTCTGCGTCGGTACCTCTATCTTCATCTCTACGTTCAGATACTGCGATGTCATAGTGTGTGTCTTCAGCATCTCCTGCGGAGTTCCTGCAAATACCACTTCACCGCCCAATCGTCCTGCCTTCGGTCCCATATCTACAATATAGTCCGATGCAAGCATCATGTCCTTGTCATGCTCTACTACTATTACCGAGTTGCCTATATCTCTAAGACTTTTCAGGGAGTTTATCAGTCGGACATTATCTCTCTGATGAAGTCCGATACTAGGTTCATCAAGGATATAAAGTACATTTACAAGCTGCGAACCAATCTGTGTTGCAAGGCGGATACGCTGGCTCTCACCACCCGACAGACTGACGGAAGTACGGTTGAGAGAGAGGTAATCCAGTCCCACATCGAGCAGGAATTTCAGTCGGGTACGTATCTCTTTCAGAATCTCCTGCGCTATTACTTTCTGTTTGCTGTCAAGGTGTTCCTCCACTCCCTGCAACCATTCATAAAGTTCATTTATGTCCATCGAAGCCAGTTCGTAGATATTCTTGTCGTGCAGACGGAAATGAAGAGCCTCCTTATTCAGCCTCATCCCCTTACACTCAGGACATACATCGGTCTTGGCAAATTGCTCAGCCCATTTCTGAGCAGTGGCAGAAGCGTCTTTCTCCTGCATCATCTGTATATATTTCACTATACCTTCGTACTCCACAAAATAGTCGGACGAAGTGTGTACAAGCGATCTGTCTATCTTCAGGCGCTCGTCGCAACCGTAAAGGATTTCATTTATGGCATCGTCAGGCAATTCGCTTACAGGAGTTTTCAGTGTAGCTTCATGACGTTCGAGCAATGCGCTGAGTTGCCAGAAGATCATAGCATTCTTATATTTTCCAAGTGGTGCTATTGCCCCTTCATACACAGAAAGCGTACGGTCCGGAATTACCTTGTCAACATCTATCAGATTGACATATCCCAATCCCTTGCATCGCGGACATGCACCCTGCGGAGAGTTAAAAGAAAAATTGTGTGGTGCCGGCTCACGATAAGAAAGTCCTGTCACAGGACACATCAGACGCTTACTGTAATGACGCACACTTTCTGTCTGCGCATCCAGTATCATAAGCAAACCGTCTCCCAGTCGCATGGCAGTGGCCACACTCTGTCGCAACCTTTTATCCTCTTTCTCGGTTACAACTGTTTTATCTACCACAACTTCTATGTCATGGTTCTTGTATCTGTCCAGTTTCATTCCGTGAGTGATTTCCTTCACTTCACCGTCAACTCTCACATAAAGATAGCCTTTTTTCCTGACTTGTTCGAACAGCTCCTTATAATGTCCCTTTCGGGTACGAACCAATGGAGAAAGTATAAATATACGCTTCCCCTTATAATCACGGTTTATAAGTTCTATGATTTGTTCCTCGGTATATTTCACCATCTTCTCTCCCGAAAGATAGGAATATGCCGTAGCTGCACGCGCATAGAGCAGACGCAGATAGTCGTATATCTCGGTAGTTGTACCCACAGTGGAACGCGGATTCTTGTTGGTCGTCTTCTGCTCAATTGAGATAACCGGACTCAGTCCTGTAATCTTGTCAACATCAGGACGTTCCATTCCACCAAGGAAATTTCTGGCATATGCGGAGAATGTCTCTATATACCTGCGCTGTCCCTCGGCGAAGATTGTATCGAATGCAAGCGACGACTTACCGCTTCCACTCAGCCCAGTGATAACCGTAAGGCTGTTACGCGGTATTTCGACATCTATATTTTTCAGATTATGTACACGTGCTCCCTGCACGCTTATCGTTTCTTTTCCTTCTGTCATATCTTAATATTCAGTGAAACATTGCAAAGATAATGCTTTTTTCGTACTTTTGCCCGTAAATAATCATATAGCTGAAAAATGAAATTTATTCAATCTGTATTTCTTGCACTGGCAATCATTGCCGGAAGCAGCATCAAAGTAATGGCTCAGGCTACAGCCGAGAGCGGATATTTCCTTCACACAGTAACCAAAGGCCAAAGCCTATACTCTATATCAAGTATGTATAATGTCACCATTGACGACATTGTACGTCTCAATCCAGGCAGCGACAAGCAAATCCGAGAGGGAGCTGCACTTAAAATTCCACAGGCAGCTACAACAAACTCCGACAAACCTGTATTCCACACAATACAGGCAGGCGAGACTTTATACCGTCTATCGGTGAAATATAATGTCACCACACAGGCTATATGCGAAGCCAATCCAGGACTGAGTACAGAGAATTTCCGCTCGGGACAGGTAATAATAATTCCGGTACAGTCTGATTCCAAGCCACAAAAAGAGACTCCTAAAATCGAAGAACAGGAGAACACAAACGTGAAGATGAACGACTGGAAAGACATGCATAAAGTGGAAAGGAAAGAAACCATTTTCAGCATCAGCCGCGAATATGGCATAACAGAAGAAGAATTGATAGCAGCAAACCCTGAATTAAAGACAGGAAAACTGAAAAAAGGTACATTCCTTTTCATACCATACGGAAAGAATGACAAGAAACAAGAGTCAGAATCACAACCTACAACAAAAGAACTTACCAACGAAGAGGTTTTCAGCCAGAACGAAGAACTGAAAAAAGACATAAAGACTATCAAAGCGGCAGTAATGTTACCTTTTATGGCAGGTACAAGCACCAATATGGATGAGCAAGTACGAATGGTGGAATATTACGAAGGCTTCCTTATGGCAGTGGATAGTCTGAAAAAACAAGGTGTATCCATAGATCTTTACACATACGACACGAAAGGAAGAGAAGCTACCCTGAACAGCATCCTCTCAAAAAAGGAAATGAAGAATATGGACATAATATTCGGTCCGGCAAAGGCACAGGATATTGATGTTCTGGCAACATTCGCCGACAATAACAACATACGCCTGGTAGTCCCGTTTGCTCCTAAGGTAGATGAGGTTTTCAAAAATCCTCACATCTATCAGATAAATACTCCACAGTCATATCTGTATTCCGAGGTTTACGAACACTTTACACGCAAGTTCAGCGACAGCAACGTGATATTCCTGAACGCAAGCAATGGTGACAGAGAAAAGGATGAGTTCATCAAAGGTATGAAGACAGAATTAAGGAACAATGGCATAAGCTATCGCGATTTTACCGTAACTGATAATTTTTATGAGATAACCACTGTTATGGATACGCTGAGAAACAACATATTCATACCTACTTCAGGAAAAAGTACCGCACTGGTAAAAATTCTTCCACAATTGACACAGATCCGACGCGAACATCCAAACTATATGATGAACCTGTTCGGCTATCCTGAATGGCAGACTTATACAAACGACTATCTTGCAAGCTTTTACGAAATAGATACATATTTCTATTCGTCATTCTATACAAACAATCTTTTCCCAGCTGCTGTCCATTTCACCAACTCATACCGCCGCTGGTATAGTAAGGACATGGCAAACATATACCCGAAATACGGAATGTTGGGATACGACACAGGATATTTCTTCCTAAAAGGTCTGTCTAAATACGGAAACAAGATGGAGGAAAATCTGAACTCAATACAGGTGACACCTATACAGACCGGTTTCAAGTTTGAAAGGGTAAACAACTGGGGAGGATTTATTAACCGAAAAGTATTCTTCGTACACTTCTCTAAGGATTATGAACTGATAAAACTTGACTTTGAATGATAAAAAAAATATATATACTCTATTTGCTTGGTATTATCCTTGGCCTTAATGTTTCTACAGCCAACGCTCAGTTGCAGGAACAGAAACATAACTTTTCCGTAGGTATAAGCGGAGGAGTCAATCTGGGAAACGTTGATTTCTCCCCAAGAATAAAACAAGGTTACTTAATAGGCCCGCAAATGGGATTTACCGCCAGATATATATCAGAGAAATATTTCAGCATGATTTGCGGTATTCAGGCGGAGGTCAACTACTCCCAGCGTGGATGGAAAGAGGTGATAGAAGACGGAAGCGGTGACAGCTATCAACGAGCTATGAACTATGTAGAAATACCGCTCATGGCTCATCTGGCGTTCGGAAAAGAATATGGCAACGGAGCACGTTTCATCCTTAACCTCGGTCCGCAAATAGGTTTCCTTCTTAATGAAAAGGAAACTCATGCCATTCCTTCAATACAAAATGAGCAATACGGCAAAGCTGCAGAAAACGGTTTCGACTATGGACTGATTGGAGGTGGAGGTCTGGAGATACGTACCGGCATAGGACATTTCCTTCTTGAAGGCAGATACTATTTCGGACTTAGCGATTTCTTCAACACAACAAAGAAAGATTATTTCTCACGTTCAGCACATACTTACATATGCGGTAAAATCACTTATCTTTTTGATATAACGAAGTGAGATGTTAGTTTTTAGTTGTTAGTTTCTGTCCGAATGGTTATGACAACTAACAACCAACAACCCGTAACTTTCAATTATTAATTCTTAATTATTAATTAAATATGCGCCTTATTTCATGGAACGTAAACGGAATCCGCGCCTGCTGCGACAAGGGTTTCCGTGATTCATTCAAGGCACTTGATGCCGATTTCTTTTGCCTGCAGGAAACAAAGATGCAGGAAGGACAACTTGACCTCAGTTTCGAAGGATACACATCATACTGGAATTATGCCGAAAAGAAAGGCTATTCAGGTACAGCAATATTCACTCGTCACCAGCCTCTGAACGTAACATACGGCATAGGCATTGACGAACATGACCACGAAGGACGTGTGATAACACTAGAAATGGAAAACTTTTTCCTTGTAACAGTATATACTCCTAATTCACAGGACGGTTTGAAACGTCTTGACTACCGAATGACATGGGAAGACGATTTCAGGGCATACATCAAGAACCTTGACAGCAAAAAACCGGTACTGGTTTGCGGAGACCTGAATGTAGCACACAAGGAAATAGACCTGAAAAATCCAAAGACTAACCGTATGAATGCCGGATTTACCGACCAGGAAAGAGAAAAATTCCAGACATTACTCGATGCCGGTTTCATTGATACTTTCCGCCATTTCTATCCTGACATGGAGAATATCTATTCCTGGTGGTCATACCGTTTCAAGGCACGCGAAAAGAACGCAGGGTGGCGTATTGACTATTTCGTGGCTTCTGCACGCCTTGCTGATAAACTTCAGGGAGCAAAAATACATACAGAAATATTCGGTTCGGACCACTGTCCGGTGGAAGTAACCATCGATTTATAATATAGAGATGAAGAACGACGGGTTTACACTCAAAAAAAGGCTGAAGAGCTTCAAGTTTGCCTTTAACGGCATAATATTGCTCATTACCCGTGAACACAATGCATGGATACATTGTTTTGCGGCTGTATGCGTAATAATAGCGGGATTTGCTTTCGACATATCCACTACTGAATGGATAGCTGTAACTTTCGCCATAGGCACAGTACTTGCAGCAGAAGCTGTAAACTCGTCAATAGAAGCCATTGCAGACCTTGTTTCACCGGGATATAATGAAGCTATCAAACGTACCAAGGATCTTGCTGCAGGAGCAGTGCTTATACTTGCCATATCAGCAGCCATAGTCGGACTGATTATATTTATACCTAAAATAATGGAAATATTCAGCTAAACAGACACGCTGAAGTTTGCGTTTCTATACAAAATGATAAAGAGAATATGATTAAAAGAATCAGCATATTATTTATGGTTTGCCTGCTGTCATTCTCCATAAGCGCACAAACCATCGAAATTACCGGTAGCCGTAAGGCAGTCCGAACATCAGGCGATATAGGTGCAGTGCTTTTGCCTGTAGCCGGACTGACAGCCATTCTTATAAACAAGGATTGGCAGGGGTTGAAACAAGGAGTATTTTCAGGCATAACCACACTGGGAGTGACATACGCACTGAAATATGCCGTAAAGAAAGAACGTCCTGATCATAGCGATTTCCACTCCTTCCCTTCCATGCATACGTCAGTATCATTCGCGGCAGCGTCTTTCATCCAGCGTCGCTATGGCTGGAAATGGGGAGCACCGGCATATGTACTGTCAACGTATGTAGGCTGGAGTCGCGTTTATGGCAAGAAACATGACTGGTGGGATGTTGCGGCAGGAGCCGTTATAGGTACAGCCAGCTCATACATATTCACACGACCATTTGCAAAGAAACATAATCTTACGATAAGCCCTGTAGCAGGTGACCGTCATTACGGCGTTTATGCTTCAATGAATTTCTGATAAAGGTAATATTTATTTTCATCAGACTGTTTTCCAATCTCCTATCGTTCCTGTTTCGGAAGAGAAACTCGCACCTATCTTATAAAGTGTACGTGTATCTGAGGCGTATTCACCAGCATAACCCTTTTCTTCTATCTGACGCAAGGCCTCTTCAGCAGTTCCGTCGAGTTTGAACTCGAAGATATACACATATTGAGGCGTTTCCAGCACACAGTCCACACGACCGTGACTCTGTTGCTTCTCAACATAAACCGTATAGACGCTTATCAGGCGGAGAATCAGGTAGAATGTATATTGGAAATAGCGTTCGCGCTCCCTCTCATCATCCTTGCGGCGCATAGTATAAGGGATGCTCGAAAGAAATGAGGTGAAAAGGCTGCACAGTCTGTCGGTATCGCCACCCTCCAAAGTATCCAGCACATCAAAAATCCAACCCTCAACACGCTTCTTAGGCTGTAGATAAGATGTAGCAATGGCAGTAAGAAAACCGTTCTTTACCTCATTATTCGGAAAATCAAGAAGAAAAGTATTACGGCGCATATTGTAGTCCTTGATGGTCAGGTATCCGCTCTGGTAAATCATGGGTAAAGGCTGTTCCACATCGGCCTTATAATCAATGAATTCTTCCGGGCTATAATATCTGCCTGTCAGTTCATTCATGTTCTCCTTGAAATGAGCAAGCAGACGAATCAAGTACGTAGGAGTTCCAGAACTGAACCAATAATCCTGAAGACGAAGACTATCTAAGGCATTGAGCAGGCTGAACGGATTATAGACATCAGTCATATTGTCACTGAAATGGTAACCGTCGTATTTCTGTTTTAAAAGAGATTTCATTTCCTCAAAAGAGCAACGGTTCCTTTCAGCCATGGCAGATACAGGCTCGACAAAATAGCCGTCAAGCTCTTCCTGTGTAATACCGCAAAGTGTCTCGTAGCGAACATCCATACTGATATCCTTAGGCTGGTTGAAACCGCTGAACACACTCACCTGAGAGAATTTGGTCACACCGGTAAGAAGTACGAACTGGAGATGACTGTCTGCTACCTTAAACACGGAATAGAATGCCTTAAGAACATTGCGGTGACGGTCTTCCAATAATGTATCAACATCAAGCACATCAAGGATAGGCTTGTCGTACTCGTCTATCAGGACTACGGCACGACGGCCTGTCTGCTCATGTACAGCGCAAAGTATATCACGAAAACGAAGTCCTACCCCAAGTCCCGGATCAGTATGAATATCATACTGTTTTTCCCATTTATCAATATAATCATCAAGCATGGTCTCCAAAACACCAGCCTGAGTGAAATTCGCCCCGTTGAAATCCACATGAAACACAGGATGCACATTCCAGTCCTTCTCCAAACGGTCTATCTTCAATCCCTTGAAAAGTTCCTTATTCCCCAGGTAATAGTTCTTCAGTGTGGAGACAAGAAGGCTTTTACCGAAACGGCGCGGACGGCTAAGAAAATAAATGCTGCCACCGTGGGTAAGACTGTATATAAGGTCGGTCTTGTCGATATAGACATAACCGTCTTCGATTATACGTTCAAAACTCTGGATTCCTATGGGATATTTCATGTCGGTCAATTAAGAATTAAAAATTAATAATTAGGAACAAAACCGATGTACGTTTGGAACAAAGATACAAAAATAGGCAGAAAAATAAAAAGAACTGATGATTTCTTCTGCCACATTTTCAATCATTCATTACTGAACTAAAAGTACAGTTATTGGATAGATTGTACATATCTTATTAATACTTGTTGTTCACCCCATAGCCGAAGAGAGAGAAATCGCCCATACAAGGGTCACCGGGAAATATCTCGGCTAAGGCGTTCGTTATTCTTTTGGCGTTTGTGAGTGAGAACACAGGCTTGTCCGTAAGACCGAGAAGATGCGCCACACGGCATACGTGGGTATCAAGAGGGATAATCAGGTCGGAAGCAGACATTCTTTTCCACACACCGAAGTCAACCGGCGAGTCCTGACGCACCATCCAGCGCAAGAACATGTTTAGCTTTTTCTGAGGCGAACGGTCGGACGCCTCAAGAAACGCGCATAGTTTCTGCATAGGTGTTCCGGCATATTCCAAAAGTTTGTCTTCCAAAGTCTTTCCTTCGGAATAGACAGAATAAAGTTTTTCAAGATAAAAACGGAAATCGGAATGCGACACCATCCTGTAGAAACTGCTCTTGTCATCGGCACGGAAATCATCTCTCCATTTCTCAGAAAGGATATATTGCAAAGGTGAATGTCCCATAATTGCGTCCAGCTCGTCCGCCTTGCGGAGTATCATCTTGCGGTTGCCGAAGCTGAGGACAGCCGTAAGCAGACCTGAAATCTCTATGTCACACTGTTCGGTATATCTGTGAGGGAACTGTACAGGATCGTCGGGAATGAACGATGCACAATGGTAAGTGGCTGCCCACTCTTTCAATAATTTTATAGTTTCTGTTTCCATAATAATCCGGTTGATACGTTTCAAAAAAATGAACTGTAGTTTTTCCGGCAAAATATGAGGCATAAAAAAAGGGAATCTTCCCAGACTCCCAATCTTCATTAACCTTAAATCTAATACCATGAAAAACACAGTGCAAATATACGGGTTTTATGTTATGTAACATATAAAACATCAAGAAAAACCCATATATTTAACTTTATTTTATAATAAGGAAATTTATCATAGCTTTATAATATATTTATTAACACTTATTATTCCCCTCCCTTCTGGATATTTCATCTCTTAGCATTGCTGCCCTTTCATAATCCTCGTTATTGATAGCCGCTTGCAAATCCAATTTCAGCATATCTGTCCCTACAGAATTAAGAGGCATACTGAAGCCTGCACCGTCGGCACTAACGATACGGATTTTTTCTTTTTCCAGCAAATCCTCAAGAACATATACAGGAAAACCCATCTTTAAAGACATGGAAAAAGCATCGGTTGTACGGGAATCAACTTTAAATTCACTTCCGTCAGAACGTGTGAAATATATATATGAACTGAATATACCACCGTCCACATCATAAATTACAGCCTTTTCCACTATCATACCGGCTTCTGTTATTATAGAATTCATCAAATCGAAAGTCATAGGACGGGGGGTATCATAATTGTGCATACATAACCTGATATCCGCAGCCTCCCTATCCCCTATAATCAAAGCCAAACGTCTTTTCTCTTCATAACCAAACACTTCTTCCAATATCAACGCATGCGATGTAGAAGGCCTTAACAAATCCGACACTCCTATTATACGAAGCTCAACTTCATTCATATATAAACTCCTTATATGATTAAAATGACATTTTGCTGCTATTTTACAATCAACAGCAAAACTTATAATAGAACAAAATTAATAAAAAAAACATAGTATATACTATATTCGGCTGAATAATATCATCAAACAAAAAAGAAAGTTTTACAGATTTAAATAACGGTATTGATTTTTATTTATACATTTGTATTGATTTATACGCCGTAGAATATATTGAACGGTAATCTAACGACTATTAAACCACTTATAAAGAACAAGATGGAAAATAATCACTGGTATGCGATGTATGTAAAGATGCATCACGAAAAAAAAACAGCTGAAAAACTTTATAATATGGGTATAAGAAACTTCCTACCACTACAGGAAAGGGTAAAACAATGGAGTGACAGGAAAAAGAAGGTAAAGGAAGTGGTAATACCTATGATGATATTTATAAATACGGATGAAAAAACAAGAATTGAGATTTTGAAGACCATACCATCAATAAACGGTACGATGATAGACCGGACAACCCACAAACCGGCTGTTATAAGGGATGACGAGATGGAACGATTCATGTTTATGCTGGACTATTCGGAAAGTGCAGTCTCTTTCACTACAGAAACACTTAAACCTGGAGAAAAGGTAGAGGTTATAAAAGGACCTCTGAACGGACTGAAAGGAGAACTGATGGAAACAGACGGAAAATGTCAGGTATCAGTCAGACTGAATATGCTGGGGTGTGCAATAGTGGAAATGCCGGTAGGATACTTAAAAAAGATAGAAAACTAACGCATATTGAAGACAAATTGATATTATTAAATCATCAAAACAGTAAAAATGAAATTTTTCCTTGCTGTTTTGATGATTTTTTCTAATTTTGCAGTCATAGGAATTTCAACATAACATTTCAGAATAATATTCCGATAAAAACATAAACCTTACAAATAATTGTCATAATGGAAAACGACTGCAAATATCTCCATCCGGAGATGGAAACAATGACGAGAGAGGAAATAGAGAAGCTGCAACTGGAAAGACTGAAAAAGACAGTAAAACATTGCATGAACTCTCCTTTCTATAAGAAAAGATTCGAAGAGTGTAATCTGAAACCTGAAGATATAAAATCACTTGACGACATAAGAAAAATACCGTTCACGACAAAACAGGATTTACGCGACAACTATCCTTACGGACTTGCCGCAGTACCACTGAAAGACGTGGTAAGACTGCATTCATCAAGCGGTACGACAGGAACACCTACAGTAATACTCCATACACAAAAAGACCTTGACGAATGGGCAAATGCCGTGGCACGCTGTCTGCACATGGTTGGACTGAGAGCCGGAGATATATTCCAGAACTCATCCGGATACGGTATGTTTACCGGTGGATTGGGATTTCAGTATGGCGCTGAAAGACTTGGAATGCTGACCGTACCGGCTGCAGCAGGAAACACAAAAAGACAGATTAAATTCATAACAGACTTCGGAACCACAGCACTTCACGCCATACCAAGCTATGCAGGGCGTCTGCATGAGGTTATGGAAGAAATGGGAATAGACCCGGTTAAGGATACAAAATTGAGAACACTGATAATAGGCGCCGAACCACACTCTGAAGAACAAAGGAAAAGAATAGAAAAAATGCTCGGAGTGAAGGCCTACAACTCCTTCGGAATGTCGGAAATGTGCGGTCCGGGAGTGGCTTTCGAATGTACAGAACAGAACGGTCTGCACATATGGGAGGACTATTATATAGTTGAAATAGTAGATCCTGAAACACTGGAACCTGTGCCGGACGGCGAAGTGGGTGAACTTGTCCTTACAACAATAAACCGCGAGGCAATGCCACTGTTAAGATACAGAACAAGAGACCTTACAAGATTCCTACCAGGAGAATGCAAGTGCGGACGCCATCACAGACGCCTTGACCGCATGAAGGGAAGAAGTGACGACATGATAATACTGAAGGGAGTAAACATCTTCCCTATCCAGATAGAAACCATACTGATGCAATTCAAGGAGCTTGGTTCCGACTATCTGATTACACTCACCAACCTTGATGCAAACGACGAGATGACGGTAGAAGTGGAACTGAACGAATTTACCGACGATTTCGGTTCACTGCAGAAACTTACAAAGGAAATTACTCGCCAGCTGAAAGACGAAATTCTGATTACCCCAATCGTAAAACTGATACCGAAAGGAAGTCTGCCAAAACAGGAAGGAAAGGCTGTGAGAGTGAAAGATTTACGTAAAACATTAATTTAAAGACATATACATCATGACAGTACATCAATTATCTGTTTTTGTAGAAAATAAATCGGGAACTCTCCTAAAAGTTCTCGAACTGCTGAAAGAGGCAGAAATTCAGTTAATAGCCTCTACCATTTCCGATACTGTGGAATACGGAATCTACAGAATAATATGCTCCGATCCTGAAAGAGCCTTTCAGACACTAAGCAAGGCTGGAATTTCAGCAAATGTTTCGGAAGTATTTGCCATAACACTCGACAATTATCCGGGAAGAGCTGCCGATGCAATAAAAAGCTTCACAGACGCAGGCATAGGCATATCATACCTGTATTCATTCCTACTGGCAGGAAAGGGTATCCTTGTTTTCCGCACAGACGATGCTGAAAAGACAAGAGATGTAATTACAAAGAACAATATGAGTTATCTGGAAGATAAAGACTTGTACAATATGGCATAAACAAATGCAATATGAATTACTTGAAAGTAATCATCTTGTTGCTTATAAAATTTACAGCGCCATATACAAAGAGTCCAAGGAACTGAGCAAGATATTCATTGATATGAAGAAGCTCCACCAATACAAGAAGGAACACAAACTGGGCGCTGTAGGCCATGACAAAAGCTATAAGGAAGAACAGTATCTGACGCTGGATGCTGTTCTTTTTTGTTTCCTTGTCCAAAGGAAAAATCCAGTACTTGCACCAAAGGAAGTTGTTTATCTGTGCGGCCGTATATGCAGAAATATTGGCTATCATATAGTCAAGTCTGCAAATATGCATAAGCACCCATACCACCAACGCAGCAATCACCGCATTGAGAGTACCCACTATGACAAACCTTATGATACGTACTGTTTCTTTCATTAATGAAATTCAAAAATACGGCACGGAAACAGGTATAATCCAAACACACCTATATCCGTGCCTAATTATATTTAAAGAAGTTTTATCAGTTCTTTTCCTTGATGTCAACTACCAGGTTAAGCTCGTCAAGCTGTTTCTGGTCAAGATAACCAGGAGCATCAAGCATAACGTCTCTTCCTGAGTTGTTCTTAGGGAATGCTATACAGTCGCGGATTGAATCCAGACCGGCAAAGAGTGATACCCAACGGTCAAGACCGTATGCAAGACCACCGTGAGGAGGTGCACCGAACTTGAAGGCGTTCATCAGGAAGCCAAACTGTTCCTGTGCCTTTTCAGGAGTAAATCCAAGGATTTCAAACATCTTGGCCTGAAGCTGAGAGTCGTGGATACGGATTGAACCACCTCCTACTTCAACACCGTTGATAACCATATCGTATGCATCTGCACGAACTGCAGCAGGGTCAGTATCAAGAAGTGCGATATCTTCATCCTTAGGATGAGTGAACGGATGGTGCATAGCCATCAAGCGGCCTTCTTCTTCGCTCCACTCGAACATCGGGAAGTCAACAACCCACAGACAAGCAAATTTATTCTTGTCGCGCAATCCCAACTGATTACCCATTTCGAGACGGAGTTCACAAAGCTGCTTGCGAGTTTTCATCACATCGTCACCGCTGAGGATAAGAATCAAATCGCCCGGTTTTGCACCGAATGCTTCTTTCATCTTCTGCAGTACTTCCTGTGAATAGAACTTGTCAACGCTTGACTTCACATTACCGTCAGCCTCAACACGTGCATAAACCAATCCCTTAGCACCGATCTGAGGACGTTTAACGAATTCAGTCAACTGGTCAAGCTGCTTGCGTGTATATGTAGCGGCACCTTCGGCACAGATACCACCGATATATGCAGCATTATCAAATACAGAGAAACCATAACCTTTGAGGATATCCATCAGTTCGACAAACTTCATTCCGAAACGCAAGTCAGGTTTATCGCTACCGTAATATTTCATTGCATCTGCCCAAGGCATACGGATAAACGGTTCAGTAAGTTCAACACCGCGCAATTCCTTAAACAGGTGTTTTGCCATACCTTCGAACATGTTGATAATATCTTCCTGTTCAACGAAGCTCATCTCGCAGTCAATCTGAGTAAACTCAGGCTGACGGTCGGCACGAAGGTCTTCATCGCGGAAACATTTCACAATCTGGAAGTAACGGTCGAAACCTGAAACCATCAACAGCTGCTTCAATGTCTGAGGTGACTGTGGAAGTGCATAGAACTGTCCCGGGTTCATACGTGACGGAACGACAAAGTCGCGCGCACCTTCCGGAGTAGAACCGATAAGCATAGGAGTTTCCACTTCAAGGAATCCTTTGCTGTCAAGATAACGGCGTACTTCCATTGTCATGCGGTGACGCAATTCCAAGTTCTTGCGAACAGCCGTACGACGAAGGTCAAGGTAACGGTACTTCATACGAAGGTCATCGCCACCATCAGTATTATCTTCGATAGTGAAAGGAGGAGTCTGAGCAGAATTCAGAATGTTAAGCTCAGAAACGATGATTTCGATATCACCTGTAGGAATATTATTGTTTTTGCTTGAACGTTCGTTCACGGTACCTTTTACCTGAATAACGAACTCACGTCCCAGATGATTGGCTTTTTCACAAAGGTCGGCATTCACATCGGTATTGAAAACCAACTGTGTGATACCATAACGGTCGCGGAGGTCAACGAATGTCATTCCTCCCATCTTACGTGTACGCTGTACCCATCCGGAAAGCGTAACATTTTTGCCTGCATCGGCAAGTCTCAACTCGCCACAAGTATGACTTCTAAACATATTAAGAGTATTTTTAATCTTTTGAACGACAAAGTTAGTACATGTTTTTGACTTATGCAATTATATTCACTTTTGAGTTTCTTCCAGCTTTGCCTTTAGGCGTTCCAGAAGATATATGGCTCCCTGCATCTTAGGATTTTCATAATTTATCTCAGCCTGTACAAAAAGTCGGTTTATCGTATCTTTCAAATCCGGGATATAAGTAGCCTTATCAAGCTGTATAGACTCCGGAAGATCTATTTTTTTAAACCATTCCTCCAGTTCAAGAAGCTCTTCATGCGTGTATAACTTCAATGTTATTTTTGCCATATTACTGTTTTTTTGTTTATCTGAATTAATTAGAAAGGATAACCCACCGCAAAGTGGAATGCGAAATCACGAGAGAAATCGGGTCTGATCACAGGAAATCTGTCAGCTCCACTTTCCATAGGATTTATAGCCTTCATACCTCCATCAAATCTCAATATCAGGAAATCCAAATCAAAACGGACTCCAAGACCGTATGACACCGCAATTTCCTTATAGAAACGGTTGAATGCAAACTGACCGGTATCATCCGTATATCTGCTTTTCAGAGTCCATACATTTCCGGCATCGATGAATGCTGCTCCATTCAGTTTCCAGAACAAATGTGTCCTATATTCTACGTTCAAATCCAGTTTTATATCTCCTGTATGATTCACATAATCCAATGATCCTGAATTGCCATGATACCTGCCTGGCCCCAACGAACGCACACTCCATCCTCTTACACTATTTGCACCTCCCGAGAAATAGAGCTTTTCGAAAGGCAAACTCTTTGAATTGCCATATGGTATTGCCACTCCTGTAGCTATATGGAATACAAGTGAGTTTCTATCATCAATCATGATATTCTTGGCGAAATCGAAATCTGTTTTCACATATTGTGCAAAACTGATGTTACCCATCCTGAAGGATTCTCCATCCGAAGGTTTTTTATGTATCAGTTTTGAAAATCCATATATCAGATTACCTGATTCTTCGATATTGAAACGTATGGAATATGAACTTTTCTTGGCTGTCTGCTGGGTTGTGACTCCGGCACTGTTATACGTATATGTATAGCCTAGCCTTACTATAAACAGATCTTCATAACTATATCTCAGCAACGGATTGACTTCGTCCATATAATTAAGATATTCAATGAAGGTGTTCGACCTGTACGGCATATAAATATAGTTTATGTCAAGCACATCGAGTCTGTGATTGGCCCTTCTTCCACTATTCCATCTGTAGCTCCATGCTGCCGAAGCCAGTGTACGCTCGAATTCCGGCCTGATCTGCCAATTATATTTTATGCTTACTTCCGATTTCGCATTTACTCTTTTTTTGAAATCCGATGTCAGGAAAGGGAACATAAATTCCGGGAAGTCCAAACTGCTCTCCACTCCATATTCAGTATAGTTATTGTTGGCATAACCTTCAAGTCCCGTAACAGCCTCGTACGCACCTCTCACCTTGATTGTAAAAGTCTCGGAACCCTTGAACAGATTACGATGTGTATATGTTACTGAAGCTGCAGCTCCCAAATCACCAGCAGAGTTGGTTCCTTCTACCTGAAAAGAAAGCATCTTGTTTTTGTTTTTTGACAAAGATACAAAAGCGTCAAGATAGGCAGAATCATTCTCCAGATGTTCGACAAACCTTATGTTAGAATATTTCAATATTCCCAATCTTGACAAAGAAGAATAAGTGGACATTACATCACGGTTAGAATACAGTTTTCCAGGAACAATTCTGTTGTGTGAGTCAATAACCCCCGGACGCAAGAACAGTTTCTTGTCATATAGGATATTTATTCCTCCGTAAGACATCGTATCAAGATTAACACCATTATTGGGAGAAAAATCTACATCCATAAGATAATTGACATTTCTGATACTGTATTGACGATGCAATGAAGTCTCGGAACTGTTGGGCATATTGTTCAGACCTATATTCATAGTAAGATCTATGCGGTAAGTTCCGTTCACTGTATCTGCCTGAAAAGTAATATAGTCTTTGTTAAAACGATAATATCCCCTATTCAACAGAAATTGGGTTATCTTGTTTCTTTCCTCTTCAAGCTGGTTTACGTCAAACCTCTCTCCCACTTTCAGTCCGCTATGTATTGAGTCATTCATAAGCAGATCTCTGATAACATAATCCTCTACATTATAATCTATGGAAGATATGATATACGGCTTACCGGATGATATCCTGTAATATGTGTCAAGCTTGTTCTTTTTTATCTTTTCTTCAAGAGATACCTGAGCACCAAGATAACCCTTATTCTGAACAGCACCAAGTATCTGCATACGGGTTTCCTCGGCTACACGGGCATCGTATATCCTTGGAGCATCGCCCATCTTACGAAGAATCTTATTAATCCATTTTGTAGAATCCTTGCCAGACGAACAATATATGTACATTGGAAGCTTGACTAGACTAAACCATTTGGAATTTGGCTTTTGACGTACGTAGGAATACATTTCGGAGGACTTGATTTCCTTATTGTCACTGCTGATATGCACCTCATCGAGCAAATATTTTCCTTCAGGAACAAATTTACTTACGGAACACCCGACGAGCAATAATGCCGTAACTACGATATATATATATTTACGAACCAAATCCACCATTCCGAAAAGTAAACAAATTTATTTGCAAATGTACAAAAAATCCACTAACAACACATAGTAAGGGATGAATTTATATAATTTATAAACGGCAAGATAACAATTAATTAAAAATATCTTCTTAGCTTTGCCGACAAAACATTTCAAATACAAATATGCTCAGTAAAAACAAAATAAAATTCATCCGTTCGCTGGAGATGAAAAAGAACAGAAAGGAGAACGGAGTATTTCTGGCAGAAGGCAACAAACTTGTTTCAGAACTTTCGGCACACTTCAAATGCAAACTTTTGGTAGCTACTTCGCAATGGCTGGATTCTAACAAAAACATAAATGCAGATGAAACAATAGCAGTAGAAAAAGAAGAGTTGTCGCGTGCAAGCCTGCTTAAAACCCCACAGGATGTTCTGGCTGTATTCGAAATGCCTCACTATGAGGCATCGAACGATAATCCTAAAAAAGAATTATGTCTGGCGCTTGACGACATACAAGATCCTGGAAACCTGGGAACAATAATAAGGATAGCCGACTGGTTCGGAATAAAAAACATATATTGTTCACATGGTACGGCAGATGCTTTCAGCCCGAAGACTGTACAGGCAACCATGGGAGCTCTGGCAAGGGTAAAGATACATTACTGCGACATTAAAAAACTTATTTCAGACCTTGACGACGTACCTGTTTTCGGCACTTTTCTTGACGGGAACAACATATATGAAAGCGAACTGTCGGCCAACGGACTTATAGTAATGGGAAATGAAGGAAACGGAATAAGCAAAGAGGTATCGGCACTTATAAACAAAAGAATTCTGATACCAAACTACCCGCAGGGAAACGAGACGACGGACTCGCTAAACGTGGCAATAGCAACAGCCATCGTATGTTCGGAATTCAGAAGACGACAACTCTAACCTAAACGTATGATTCTGCTTTCTTTCGAGAAAGACATATCAGAAACATTAAACATGGTTACATAATATGCATTTAATGTCAGGAGTGAATTATCGGAATTTTCAGATAATACACTCCTGATATTTTTATTCTCATCTACGAACAATACCGTAGAAGAAGCTACAGAATCATGTCTTGAATCAAAAGAAATCTCAGGAGAATCACATGACAACACTATCAATCCGTTAAGCCATTCTGTGAAACAGGTTTCCCCTTCAAACGGATAATACCTAACGACTTGACCTGTATCACCAATCTCTACAGTATGATTTCTAAGTAACAAGTCCAAATGAGGAATATACAACCTATGGGAAGCAAACTTTCTCATCGTACAATCATTTTGCCACCTGTTTTATTTCCTGAGGCTCTGCCATTACCCTGACTTTTCTGTCGGATACGCGTAGTTCTTCCTTTTCCGTTTTTTCTTCTTCGGATTTTACACGTCTTTCCTTGGGCTCTTTCGACACGGCTGCAGGAGCATTCGAAGAACGGACATTATAACTTCCCTTTCTGTAACGCACAAGTCTGATATTGTTTACAAGAACTGAAACGTCAGCACTGTCAGGATTGCTGAAATACACAAATCCATTGACACTCTTATATTCATAAGCAGAGTCAGGACTAAGAATAAGCTGCTCCTTACCTGATTTTTCTATCACTCTGGAAATTCCCAGGGTGCTGTCGTTCTTGAATGTTATATTCATTGCCACTACAGCCTTTGCACTGTTCTGAACATATGAAAGGAACTTATAATCGGCTTCGAATACCAGAATATCATTTTCATGGAATGTAGTATCCGCCTTGAGGTCAAACATAAGCCTGTTTGTAAGAGGTGATGACGTAAGCCAATAAAGGTTTCTGTCCGACCATACATCAACAGAATCTCCAGACAAGGATACGGAAATCTGTCCGCTTCGTTTGTTCAGTTCAGACCTCATCTGCTCTTCTTCCATCTCATAACGCTTCTGCAAGTTCTTGTATATATCTGTAAGCATCTTGCTGTTTCTGGTGTACCAAACCATTGAAGAGTCAAACTCAGCCTCGGTCACACCATGTTTCTTGAACACATAATTCTTATAAGATTCACGTTTGTATCTTTCTGTATAACTCAAATCATTGCCCATAGTAAGAGCCAAGTGATAGTCATATAGCAGCTCTTCCATTTCTGACGGCTGTATAATATCACCAGGTATCTGTTTTCCACAAGATACCAAAAACACGACAGCTACAAAAAACAATAAACGTAAATACTTCTTCATTATATATGTGTATTGGTTATTTTTTATCTGTATGAGACAAAGAATTAAGATATTTGCTATAAAAAACAAGCAATGCTATGATTCCACAACTAATTGCAGCATCTGCAAAATTAAATATAGGACTGAAAAATATGAAATGCTCGCCCCCGACAAACGGCATCCAATCAGGCCAATAAGTATCAATTATCGGGAAATAAAACATATCGACAACCTTACCGTGCAGCCAATCGGCATAACCTTCACCCAGAGGTACGAAATTTGCTATCTGAGTTCTGGTACTCTCGCTGAAAATTTCTCCATAAAACACACAGTCGATAATATTACCTATCGCTCCGGCAAGCACCAATGACAGACAGACTATGTATCCGTTTTTCACTTTTTCAGGCTGACGCACAAGCTTGGATATATACCATGTAATCAATATAACCGCTACAATACGGAAAATGGTGAGAAAAAGTTTGGCAAATATTTCCAGACCGAAAGCCATTCCATTGTTTTCGGTGAAATAAATATAAAACCAGTCTGTTATCTTATAATTCTGATGCAGGAACATTGATGTTTTAACCCATATCTTAATTATCTGATCGATAATCAATACCGCCACCACTATGGCGGCAGACATTCTGCCTTGAGAAAAAATTCTGTTCATATCAATACCTATGTTGTCTGTAAAACTTAAAACACCATAAACCTGAAAATAATCCTAAAAAATTGAGAACCGAAATACTTCGATTCTCAATTTCATAAAATAATAAAAAATTACTTCTTTCCTTGTTGTTTAGCTTCGATACTTAATGTTGCATGTGGTACTGCACGAAGACGTTCCTTAGGTATCAGCTTACCCGTTTCACGGCAAATACCGTATGTCTTGTTTTCTATACGTACCAAAGCTGCCTGCAGGTTCTGAATAAATTTAAGCTGACGAGATGCCAGACGCGTTGTTTCTTCCTTCGACAAAGTGCTGGCACCTTCTTCCAATACTTTATACGTAGGTGATGTATCGTCTGTATCATTACCGTCAGCATTCATAATGCTGCTTTTAAGTTTCTCATAGTCGCGTTCTGCGAGCTGAAGCTTTTCCATTATAATGGCACGGAACTCTTCGAGTTCTGCGTCAGAATACCTTGTTTTCTCAGCCATAGTGTTTAAGTTTTAAAATTAATAATAGTACCTGCCAGATGTTACAACACCCGGCAGATGAGAACATTTATCACTGTTTGGTAACTTTCACAAACAGAGAGAAGTCGTCAAAGTTAAGTTCTGTACCTTCGGCAACTTCATCTGCCAATTCAAGTGAGTTAGCCAAAACTTGGTTGCAAATATAATTATTATATTCATTTACAGCATCATCAGTGTTGGAATTTCTTGATAAAGTGATATTTATTTTATCAGTTATTTCAAATCCGCTACTCTTTCTGATGTTCTGAATACGATTTACAAGTTCACGTGCTATACCTTCGCGTCTGAGTTCTTCAGTTATAGTCACTTCAAGAGCCACAGTCAGACGACCTTCGTTGGCAACAAGCCATCCCGGAATGTCTTCGCTGAAGATTTCAACATCGGCAGTTTCGATAACGGCGTTACCTCCGTCAAGAGCAAATGTGTAAGAACCGTTCTTTTCAAGTTCTGCAATTGCTTCCTGCGACATTTCTGCAACAGCAGCGGCTACAGCTTTCATCTGTTTTCCGAACTTAGGACCAAGTTTCTTGAAATCACACTTAACTTTCTTAACCAATACGCCTGATGCTCCTTCAACGAACTTGATTTCCTTAACGTTAACTTCACTAAGAATCAAATCCTTGACTGCCTCGATATGACGTTTCTGATCTTCGTCAACAACAGGAACCATGATACACTGCAGCGGCTGACGCACCTTGATATTAACCTTACGGCGAAGTGCAAGCACCATTGAAGTGACATCCTGTGCCATCTGCATACGTGCTTCAAGTTCCTTGTTTATCAGACTTTCGTCAGCAACAGGGAATTTAGCAAGGTGAACAGAAACCACATTGTCGCGTCCTGTAACATTTACAAGATCCATATACAGACGGTCTGCATAGAACGGAGCTATAGGAGCCATCAGTTTGGCAACTGTCTCAAGACATACATACAGAGTCTGATAAGCAGAAAGCTTGTCTGTTGACATTGAGCTTCCCCAGAAACGCTTACGGTTCAGACGTACATACCAGTTACTCAAATTGTCGTTCACGAAGTCTGTAATCAGACGACCTGCCTTGGTTGGTTCATAATCATTATAGCAAGCATCAACATCCTTAATCAAAGAGTTTAGCAATGACAATATCCATCTGTCGATTTCAGGACGTTCTTCCATCGGTACATCTTTCTCTGCATAGCAGAAGCCATCGACATTTGCATAAAGTGCAAAGAATGAATATGTATTGTAAAGTGTTCCGAAGAATTTACGTCTCACTTCGTCCACACCTTCAGTATCGAACTTCAGGTTATCCCATGGAGAAGCATTGGTAATCATATACCAGCGCAATGGGTCTGAACCGAACTTCTCGATTGTAGCGAACGGATCTACCGCATTACCAAGACGCTTAGACATCTTGTTACCGTTCTTGTCGAGTACAAGACCATTAGAGATAACATTCTTGTAAGCCACACTGTCGAACACCATAGTAGCGATTGCATGAAGTGTAAAGAACCATCCACGAGTCTGGTCAACACCTTCAGCAATGAAATCGGCAGGATAGTAAGTACGGTTGTCAACTATTTCCTTATTTTCGAACGGATAGTGAAGCTGTGCATATGGCATAGCACCAGAGTCGAACCAAACGTCGATAAGGTCTGATTCACGTTTCATCGGCTTGCCGCTTTCAGAAACAAGGATGATATCGTCAACGTAAGGACGGTGCAAATCTATCTTATCGTAGTTTTCCTTGCTGTACTGTCCTGGAACGAAACCAAGCTTCTTATATGGATTTTCTGTCATGAAGCCAGCAGCTACAGACTTTTCTATTTCATTATAAAGTTCTTCTACAGAACCGATGCACAACTCTTCGCCTTCATCGTTACGCCAGATTGGAAGAGGAGTACCCCAATAACGGGAACGACTCAAGTTCCAGTCGTTCAGGTTTTCAAGCCACTTGCCGAAACGTCCTGTACCAGTTGATTCTGGCTTCCAGTTGATAGTCTTGTTCAGTTCTATCATACGGTCTTTAGCTGCAGTAGAACGGATAAACCAGCTGTCCAACGGATAATAAAGCACCGGTTTGTCTGTACGCCAGCAGTGAGGATAGTTGTGTACATGCTTCTCTATCTTGAATGCCTGATTGTTCTGCTTCATCATCATGCAGATATAGATATCAAGCGATTCTGCAGCCTGAGCAGCTTTTTCGTCATACTTACCGTCAACAGTGAACTGAGGGTCGTATGCATTCTTAACCCAACGTCCCTGATATTCTTTATAAGCGTCAACATTTACACACTCCTTCACAAAAGCCTCATCAAGTTCGTCCAACAGATAGAACTTACCTGTCAGGTCAACCATAGGACGAGTCTCGCCTTTCTTATTAATCATGAACAGTGAAGGAATTCCTGCCGCACGAGCCACATTGGCGTCATCAGCACCGAATGTAGGAGCGATATGTACGATACCTGTACCGTCTTCTGTTGTTACATAATCACCAGGGATTACGCGGAAAGCCTTAGCAGATGCCTCAACCCATCCATCAGCAGTAGCCTCAACCGGCTTAACCCATGGGATAAGCTGTTCGTATTCCATACCTACAAGGTCAGTACCTTTGTACTCGCCTACCACCTTGAACGGAATAAGTTTGTCGCCCGGTTTATAGTCTTCAAGAGCTATATCTTCAGCTTTCTTGTTGAAATGAGTGTAAAGAAGAGGTTTTGCCAAAACTACAGTCATCTTCTCGCCTGTATAACCGTTATAAGTCTGTACAGCTACGTAGTCAATCTTCGGACCAACGCAAAGAGCTGTATTTGAAGGCAATGTCCAAGGAGTAGTAGTCCAAGCTATGAAATAAGGAGTACCCCACTGAGCCATTTCAGGTTTCGGGTTCTTCATCTTGAACTGTCCTACAACAGTTGTATCCTTCACGTCGCGGTAGCAACCAGGCTGGTTAAGTTCGTGAGAGCTAAGTCCTGTACCTGCAGCAGGAGAATATGGCTGGATTGTATAACCTTTGTACAACAAGCCTTTTCCGTAAAGCTGTTTCAGGAGCCACCACAAAGTTTCGATATAACGGTTATCATATGTGATATAAGGATTTTCAAGGTCCACCCAGTAACCCATCTTGTGAGTAAGGTCAGTCCATTCCTTAGTAAACTTCATGACGTCAGTACGGCAGTGATGATTGTATTCTGCCACAGAGATAGTTTTACCGATATCCTCTTTAGTAATACCCAGAGCCTTTTCAACACCAAGTTCAACCGGCAATCCGTGTGTATCCCATCCAGCCTTACGCTTAACCTGAAAACCTTTCATGGTTTTGAAACGGCAGAACGTATCCTTAATAGTACGAGCCATAACGTGGTGAATACCTGGCATACCGTTAGCCGATGGAGGTCCTTCATAGAAAACAAACGAAGGATAACCTTCACGTTCAGTCATACTCTTTGAGAATACATCATTCTCATCCCATTTCTTCAGCACTTCTTTATTCACCTCAGACAGGTTCAGCTGAGAATATTCAGTAAATTTACTACTCATAGTTTATGTTGTTTTATCTAATTATCTTATATCTTGGCATATAGCCTTCCTAAATTTAGGCTGCAAATTTATAAGAAAAAATAGAGAATAAAAAGAAAAGGTTTTCAAAAGCTTTGCAAAAAGAATAAAAATTGTGGGTTAATGCTGTTTATCTTTTTTCATATCTGAAACAAAGCGAAAACCGTCCTTAAAATCATAAGTAAGATTTTTCTTCTCTGACATCTCATCCTGAAACCTATTTTATAGAAGTTATCGCTTGCACTTGTTTTCGGTGCATACATTCCGTAAATTTGCAACATTATCATAAAAAGCTGAATTAATGAAGAATAGAATATGTATTTGGCTTGTCAATCTACTTCTAAGAAGAAAAAGAATGACACTTAATGAAATCCAGGAAGAATGGAGAGCACACAATGCTGACTACAGCATTACATTGCACCGTAACACCTTCATGTCGTACAAACGAAAAGCCGAAGAGATGTTCGACATCAACATCAATTGCAACCGCAGCACAAACGAATATTATATCGAGTATCCTGAGGAAATAAACAACTCCCCTATAAACCAGTGGCTTATACAGGCTGCATCATCCACAGATGTTATTTCCAGACGTAAACGCCTTGCCGACAGAATCATCCTCGAAACTACTTTCGGAGGTGAGGAACATCTTGATGCTATAACCGACGCCATGTCACGTAGCAAGTGCATAAACATCACCTATCATTCGTACTGGATGGATGCACAGAGCTTCACTGTAGAACCTTACTTCATTAAATTTTTCCGCCAGAGATGGTATCTGATCGGCCATTGCCACGAGAGAAATGCCCTACGTGTATATTCACTCGACAGGATGGACAGTGCAACCATAAGCGACAAAAGTTTCACGATGAAGGAAAAGAACTATCCACAGGTATTATATAATGACAATTTCGGGATTATCCATGGCGAAGAAAACACCAAAGCCCACGATATACTTTTAAAGTTCACTACCAAGCAAGGCCAGTACATACAGACAAGACCGCTGCACCATACACAGGAAGTAATATCTCACGATGAAAATTTTATCATCTTTAAGATGCATATGAAAATCACTCTCGACCTGGTTCAGGAACTATTATCATACGGTTCCAGCCTTCAGGTTCTCAGTCCTGACTGTCTGATTAAAGAAATCCGCAAGACTATTGGTGAAATGAACGAGTTGTATAAATAAAAAATTCAGGTTGTCGCAAAATTTGCGACAACCACCCAATCCTTGCAAAACCTTTGCAAACATTTTGCAAACATCATTCAAAAGGTAATTCTAACTACAAAACATATTCGTTATTCATTTAGTTAGACAGATCACCACATTTATAAATCTAATTTCACACTTTTGCGCCTCCTTACTCTGCCCAAAATCACAACAATACAAAAGTACATAAATTCAATACCAAGAAGATTATGGTAATCCCAAGCACTCATTTCTCCTATTCTATCGTCATAACCGGAAGTACCACCTGTAAGAAGACATAAAGTATAACTCGCGAAAATTATATATCCTCCCAACATCAATCTTGCCAGGACGAACCCCAATCTCGTTTTAATATGCCTTACACATATTTCTATCATTAATTGAAACAAAGAAATACCCAATAACATTCCTATTGCTTGCATTCCAGTTAATGATAGAATAAACCCATCAATACCTTCTATCACATTACAGAGTATAAGTGCGATATAACAATTTACAGTAAAGATGATACCCAAAGCTATAAAATCCTCCATCATATCACCCCTTAAATCTGTCATTCCACCATCAACAGAATTATTCGAAATCGGATAAGACATAGTTCCAAAGTTTATAATCATCAACAATTCCTTTATACTTCATAACAAGCGAAGTCCAATTACTCTCCAGGACAAGGTAATTATCCCCTTCAGGCTTAAAAATAAGATTTTTACCACTTATCAGAATTTTACCATTTGAAATTTCATAATCATAATAATCCAATCCACCCTCAGTTGCCAGCAACACAGTCTTTTCATCTATAAAGCACATATACATATTACCGTCATCACCCTTCGATTCATAAGCCCTGCCTCCATACTTACCCACAGGCTTTATATCCTTAAAACGCTTGTCCGGTCTGTAAACATCAGCCTTATACCTGATGCCTCCATCCTTCTGAACAATAATCTTATCATAAACTTCATACTCATTCTTTATGTTGATAATACTGTCTATCCTACTATAAGAAGCCCCTATAATATTTTTACCTTTATACATATAAATCTCATCCTTGTCTTCAACATCCCATTTTGTAAATCTATTAATAAGCACCTTGCCATCCTTGTAAAGACGGATAACAGTAACATCACCATTCGACTTGTTGGTATAGCTATAAGCCATATCCTTCAGTTCACTCTCGCAAGCTGTTGTCATAATAACACATACCACGACAAACAAAAAATTAATCAGTTTCTTCATATCAACATAGTTTTAGTTCGATGATACAAAGGTATGTGCGGCTTGCACCTGTTTCTTTGGCAAGGTTATAAAAAAAGAAAGACTGATTTACCTGAAACCAATCTTTCTTCTTTCCGTTTTTCCCGGCTGGATTATTTCCGATTCGCAATGCTCTTTCAGCTTTTCAAAATCCAGGTTTTCGCTTCCCCATAAAATAGAATCTATAGTTCTTTTCCTACAGATATTCTCAATCTGCCCTCCACTGAAATCATATCTCAATGCCAGACATTCAGCCTCATCCTCATTCAGTTCAGGTATCATCGACTTCCATATAGCACACTTCGCCTGAATATCCGGTCTTTCAAACTCAATCTTGTATAAAAACCTCCTTTCAAAAGCCTTGTCAAGATTTCCCGCTATATTCGTGGTAGCAATCAGAATACCCTCCATATTCTCTATTTCCTGCAGGATGATATTCTGAATAGAGTTCTCCATCCTGTCCACGGCACGCTCAGCTCCCTCCATTCTCTTGCCGAGAATAGCGTCAGCCTCGTTGAACAACAGAATAGGAGCCACCTCCGACCTCTCCACAAGATACCTGTACTTATTGAATACATTCTTTATATTCTTCTCGCTTTCGCCCACCCAGCTACTCTTAATCTCAGAGATATTCACACGCATGATGTTTCTCCCGGTCCGTCTCGCCAGCTGATAAACCGTCTCCGTCTTTCCCGTTCCCGGAGCACCGTAGAAAAGACATGCAAATCCACTGCGAAGTCCCTTTTCCTTTAGACGCCCGCAAATATCAGAAAAATTGTTCTGTTCCAGCAGACCTGCCAGCTGGTTTATAGAATCAGTCACCCTTCTGTTATAGAACAGTTCCTTTGCGGGCAAAGACCTGCAGTCCATAAGCAAAGAGGAGAAATTTTCGGATGAGTTGTCCGAACCACCAGCCTTCACCCCGAACAGAAAAGTTCTCTTCGTATCCTCAGTAAGCTTATATTCTTCCCTGTTCACCATCCCGTCTTCATTACAGAACTCTATCAGATTCAACTTCTGAAGACAGTGCTTACCCTCCATCAGCAGATTGCAGACAGACTTGAAATGATATTTGTTACAACACATATCAGCAAGGTCCTGCTGCCTTACATTTTCCTCTCTGTTCTGAATAAACGCGTCACACACAAACAAGAAGAGAGCCAGATTATTGACGTCAAGTTCCAATGCCTTAGTCCTGCTTGCAAAATCCAGATGGAGATTGTTCTCAATTAACTCCACCACATCGTTCTGAAAGCCCTCTATACTGCATTCCTCATTCACACGGCAATCAATATATTCGTTGAGCTTGCCGAAAAACTCACTTGTCGTCAAACTCTTAGGCACCTCATACTTATACGCCTTGTTATTCTTGAGATGCTCTATTACCACAGGAGGTACCCTGTAAGTAAGATTATCATCCCTTCTTCCCCTTGTACAGGCAATAAGATGAGATTTCACAAGTCCATCCACATCGGCCGAGTACTTGAGCATCTTTATATACTTACAGTTCAGGTAGTCCGACAAATCATTGAGTTCAATCCTTGTATCAAAACTTCTGTTCACCATCAGAGCCAGCACAACAGCCTGCATTCTGTTGATACCCAACTTGCGCGATACATAACCAATCTGTCCTTCAACCTCATTGAAGAACTCATCACTCAGATGCGAATTCTCAGCCTTATCAGCAATCACCTCTATACACTCCAAAAGATTCATACGCTTTGTGCTCATGATTATAAGTATTAATGTTATTTACTTCCTTGATTATGACGCAAAGGTACGGCGGGCTTGCACATGTATTATGTGCATAAGAGATAAAATATCGCAAATCAGCTATCTTTCTTCGATATATTTCAGATACAGTTCATAATTATACTTACCATCATTTCCTTTTCCTCAATCCTTGATTCAGCAATCATGATTGTTAGTGCTACAAGAGTGTAATCAGCTATTCTTTTATTACCATCTTCATCATAAAGAATACCGTTTTTATCTAGAAAATACAAGAATACCGTTGCAGCTATACGCTTGTTTCCATCACTGAAACTATGGTTCTTGGTAACAAAGTAAAGCAAATTGGCAGCTTTCTCCTCTAACGTAGGATAAATTTCTTCACCTCCAAAACTCTGGTAAATATTACCTATACTACCTTTAAAAGAATCATCTTTCTCATGACCAAACAGATTAGAATCTGGATTAAAACGCATTTGGTCTATCAGACTTCTACATTCCTCATAGCTTAAAATGTATGTAGCCTTACTTCCCTCGGGACGTTTCATACATTGATGGTCGTAATCGTCAAGCAAAGAAAGTGCAGTATTATAATTCTCGATTACGCTAAGCACCTGTTTGGCGTCAAGCTCATTTTGGGTGCGTTTCATTATTCGTATAACTTCACCTAGCTGTTGAAGACGTTCGTTGTTAAGAGCATAACCTTTGATAAGATATTGTTTTAATATAGAAGTTGCCCAAACTCTGAATTGAGTTGCATTTTTCGAGTTAACCCTATATCCTACGGAAATAATCATATCTAAATTATAATAAGGTAGAGTTCTTCTGACCTTTCTCCCACCTTCTTCTTGAACTTGTGCATTTTTTGCACAGGTTGCATCTTCATATAGTTCTTCCGATTTGTAGATATTCCGAATATGTCTGACGATTACAGTTCTATCAACCCCAAACAGATTTGCCATTTGAGATTGTGTAAGCCACACAGTATCTTTTTCTAATCTTACATTCAACTCAGTGTTACCGTCCTCACTCTTATAGAACAGTATAGATCCTTGATTATTTGTTTTCATATTATTGCAACTCTACTAATAAAACTTTATTCTATTGTTCTGCAGCTACTCAGTATTATCATCTGAATAATCACCAAACAGATGCAAACATTACATGCAATCGACAAAACGAGATAAAATAGAAATCCGATACTGCATTACAAACAAACACAATATCAGATTTCGTTTCCAGCCAATCAATTCGGGCTAAATATAATCTTCCAAACAGCCATCAAGACAATAATCCCCATCCTCGTCCTCATAATAGTCTATATATACATTATGAAGACTTTCGTTCAATGCAGAGATTACACCGGCTGTAAGATACCTGGTATCATAATAATCCCTAATATCATCCTCGTCAATCTCCACCTCGTCATAATTATACAGTACAGCATAATTGGCGGTACATCTTCTTGCGTGTATATCCGAATCATTACTGTATTCTTGGTTTTCTATAAACCAAACATCACGGCGCACAAATTTCACTTTACCTTCCATAACACCCTAAATATTAATATAGTCCCAACATTTGCGCCTTATCCAAATCAGTAAATACGAATATCGCACCTGCATCAGCAAACCCCATCATTATACAATCTTCCTTCTTATATTCAAAAACCATCACCTTACCCTGACCTTCGGTACCGGTACACGAATAGATAACATAAGTCTCATCTTCTGTAATTTCCTCAATCTTCAACACATCAGTCTTTTCCGGCAGAAGAATCTTTATGGTTATCTGTTTATTAGCCTTGTCAAAAAGAACAGTCGCCCCCTTAGAAGTAACCAATTGAGTGTTTTTCAAAGCTTCATCGCCACTAATGCCAGCCATAGCGGCATTAGCAACAAATACATTCTTAAATGTTTCCTTCCTTACCTGTGCATTGATTGCCACTACACCAAGCAGCAATACAATAAATAATAATACTTTCTTCATATTTATAATAGTTTTAGTTCTATGATGCAAAGGTATAGGTGGCTTGCACATGTTTCGTTGGCAAGCGAAAACATAATTATTAGAATGTACTTCTTGTTTTCATACTTTCAATATTTCGTTGTTATACCAGATGTTTTCTGTTCCAGGTATATGAGCCACCGGTATGCGAACATGCCGTATGTAACTTCTCATCCACAAGCTGCATAATAGGACTTTCTCCATCCAGTTCCTCATAATGATGCCAGATAAGTCCTGATATTTTTTCTTTCTCAGCTTCAATATCTTTGATTTGCACTGCTGAAAACCGTCTTCTGATGTCAGGTCTTTCCATAATAATCCGTTTAAGTTTTTTTGTTGCCAATTTCATCGTTCCATGATAAAACGCATAATCCGTGTTACCAAGTTCCTTATAGATTGAATCAACAGTACCGTCTAACGTCACTTTTATTCCCTCAAACACAGGGAATACACCACAAACTTCTATTCCGTAAAGGATGAAACACTTCTTTATGTATGGAACACCATTGCTTGTGGTGTTGACCAGATTCTGATTTTTAGTTTTAAGTTTCATTTTAATCTCTTTTAGCTGTTAATAAAACGTTTCCAATATAAATTAAACCGCCTCCAATGGCAGACACTAAAGTACCAGTTAGTACTAACCAATTTCCTTTTTCCATAATTTTTATTTTTTTTCAATCATTTGCGGACAAAGTTACAGCTTTATTTTTAAAATCACAATATTTTTATTCGGTTTTTTATTTTTATCATATAAATTGATTATTTATAATACCATCGATTATAATTAAAAACAAGAATATAATAAATTAATTAGATAAGAATAAAATTATCACTATTATTACTATATTTGCAAAAAAATAATAATTATTATGGAAAGAAAAAATATATTGGAATTTCTACCGGAGTTTAGGGAATTGTTTGCATTGACCCAGACAGATATAGCCAATGAACTTAATGAAGTTTTATCACTAAAAGAAGAAAAAGTTAACCAATCGTTTATAAATAAATTAGAAGCCGGAGCATCAGTAGCACCTAAAATTGAGACTTATTTAATTGAAAAGATATACTATATTGACCTTCAGAATTACAAAGATGTCCGTGAGTTCTCAAGAAATATCTCCGAATTATTAAATGGTTCAGATAATTTTTCACTCTCATATTTATTTAGCTTAAAATCTAAAAAGGAAATTTTTGAATATCTAATCAAAGAAATAGAAAACAACAATTCAATAAATCTGAATAACTCAACTAAAGAAGCTTTCATTGGTTTATTAAAGAGGTCAATCTATGATTATTCAAATGAATTAAATGAACTAAATCAAGCAATAAATCCAACAGAAAATATCTCAGAGACTGTTGATTTAACCTCAAATGGTAATAAAATTTTAAATATTAACAATTTAGCTTATTTTGTTCTGTTTATATCATATTTTCATATTAATTATTTAGTAATCAACAAAAAAACAAAGCCTAATTACAGTTTTAACTTTTTTGACTTAAATATTTCAATCGTAAATAAATTATATGAGTACAGCTTAAAAGATAAATACATTCATGAAACATTTAATAAGGTTAACTTATTGAAAGACTGGGGAAACAAAACAAATGCTACAAAAGGAAAGATATGTAATACATTAAATATGAGATGGAGATTCTTGTCTGTATTATATAATGAATTTCAAGATTATCATCATTTTATTATTAAATTTTGCAAATCATACTCTAATATAATAGAAGATAATAAATTATCATCGTTAGCAGATAGTATAGACAATATATACACATCTATAAAAAAAGATAAAAATGTAACACCAGAAGATCTTAATATATTACTAAATCAAATTCAAAATTTCAACTATTCATACAGTAATATAATTCCTTATATATATTATATATCTCAGGAATTATTACCTTACTATCCTTACAAAGAGAATATTGAACATATTGTAAATTTATTTGATAAAAATGAATGGTTCTCGAAATTACCTTTTGTAAACTCAGATATACTTAAGCATAATATTTTATCTGACATAAACGAAATTAGAGAAAAGCTATCACAAGAAAAGAATGAAAATTTTAACCTGTTTGAACATTTAAACAAAATATATGCTATAAAAAACACCTATGAATATCTTGCGAAAATAATGGTAATATAAAATAATGTTGTAAGGGACTAAAATTCAAACTGTGTCAAATTCTAACATATTAAATGAGCCGAAATTCACACATTCTGATAAACATTAGATTATCAAAATATTTCTATGCATATTTTATTGTATACAACAATAAATAGAAGTAAGCATTCAGTAAACTATAGAAGTCAAACTTTTATTAATTAATGAAGGTGTGTTCATATCAATTACGACACACCTTCATGAGATTCTATAAACTCTTTAAATATCGTAATAATGCTCCAAAACCAACTAAGCCTGATAATGCTTTAATAATTTTTTCGCGCTGTTCTGGAGTTGAATTCTTATACATTTCAACAATAGCCCCCCAACCATTCTTGGCCATTTCTATAATTTTTTCTGGTGAAATTAAACTATTATTCATTTTTAACTATTTTAATATTACTATATAAAAATCATTTTATCAATCATATTTTTTTCAATTTATAACAGACTAATTTAATCAAACCACTCACTAGCCTTTGCTTTAGCTGCACGTACTACTTCAGGATCTGAACAACATGCTAACGTAGAAACAGCTAAACCTATAACACCAGCATCATCTACATAACCACCAGGCAACACATCAGGAACAGCATCTACAGGTGATATAAAATAACCCAAGGCACCTATTATTGCTGCTACCTGCGCTGGAGTTGCTTTTCCTAAAGCCATCGCATAATATAACTTTAAAACATTTACAACCAGTTCTCGCCCAGCTTTACCTGCGAATTTTGCAATTTTATCCCAAAGACCTTGTTCAGAATAGGAACTTTTGTATTTACTATTATCC
>NZ_JANRHK010000049.1:0-784 GCF_024733815.1 Bacteroides sp. ET336 | reverse complement strand
ATCCACAAGTTTGTCTGCATTGATGGATTCTTGTGTTGTAAAACCTTTATATTGATTTCTTCGGGTAATCATGCCAAAGATATTAAGTCTTGCTGTTTTCTCTGATGGAATATAGACATTCTCATCTTTGAACTGCCATCCGTAAGGTACATAACCATCTGTACATACATGACTTTCATCAGCATAATAAAGTTCTATTTTACCTTTGGAGTCAAGGCTTTCAAGTTCTTGCAACTTCTCTTTCTTGTATGTGTAGAGTTGCGGTGAGGGGATATCCCTTGGGCGTTTTCTTATTCGCTTATATCTTGCACCAATGCTCCTAAAAAACGTTTGAAGGTAATGTCGCTGGCTTTTTTGCCGGAAGCTTTTTCCCAGGCTTCGCGTGCTTTTGATACACTCTGACGGTCCTCCTCTATAGCCTTACGGACTGATTCCTCATCGGAACAATCCATTATAGGTTTACGACCTTGACCGGGACGTGTTTCCAAGCCTTTGATTCCATTTTCTTTATAACGTTTTATCCATGCGTATACTGTTGGTATTGTCACATCAAATATTTCAGCTATTTCTGAGGCCGATTTGCCTGATGACTTCAACAATATGGATTTGCATCTGATACGATAGTTATGAGTAGGGCCATTATGATACCCTTTCTCAAGTTTGAGGCGATCAGCCTCACTCAATTCAAGCACTTTTATATGTTTCATGATTCAATTTCTAAAATATCATGAGACAATATTAATAATTTATGCTGAATATAAAAATATTTTAGATCACTTACTTA
>NZ_JANRHK010000048.1:0-887 GCF_024733815.1 Bacteroides sp. ET336 | reverse complement strand
GTGTAAAGGGACACCTCGCCGTCGTACTGCTCCTCCTTCAGGATGTTGTCCAGCCCGTCGTAGAGGTATTCGGTCCATTTGCCGCCGGGACGGTTCACACGGGTGACACGTCCCGCCCCGTCACGCTCGTACTCGCGGCGGATGCCGTCGAAGCCTGTCTCCGTAATGACCTGGCCCAGCCCGTCCAGCCCGAAGAAATAGTTGTCGCCCGCCTCGTTCCCGATGCGGCGGAGCTGCAGCTCGCTGTTGTAGCCGAAGGTGATGCGGTGACGCTCCTGCTCGCGGCTTTTCAGCACGCCCAGAGCACCGTAGGTGAACCTGACCTCACGGATGTTGTCGGTGGCATGGACCAGGTTGCCCATGGCATCGTACTCGAAACGGTGCACGTTGCCGTCCGGCTCCTCAAGGCGGATGAGGTTGTCGGCACGGTCGTAGGCGTAGCGGGTGGCGTTGCCTTTCACGTCCACCGCCTGCACGAGCCTGCCCCTGCCGTCGTATTCCCAACGGCGGAACAGCCCGTTGGGGAACTGCAACAGTTCGAGGTCGTACCTGTCGTTGAAGGTGAGCGTGTAAACCCGTCCCCGCCCGTCGGTAATGGTGCGCAGGACTCCGCCGTCGTAGGTGTATTCCACCGTTTCCCCGCTGAGCGTGGTGCGGCTGACGACACGGTCCTGTCCGTCATAGTCCCATGACAGCTCCCTGCCTTCCGGTGTGCGGAGCGAGGTCAGGTTGCGGTTCTTGTCGTAATTCAAGAACGTGTCCTCGCCGTTCTCGTCCGTGATGCGGACGGGCTGCCCGAACTCGTTGTAGGCCGTCTTGCGGGTATATCCTTCGGGATTGACCGTGACCTCCAGCTCCTGATAGCCGTTGTACTGCCGGCGGGTAAT
>NZ_JANRHK010000047.1:0-899 GCF_024733815.1 Bacteroides sp. ET336 | reverse complement strand
GGCGTGTACCGGTTTTGTTGAAGATCATCACATTTATCTTCTCCAGATGATCCGAAAGGATATAGACCAGACTCAGGCTTTGGTTGATGATTTGTCCGAACGTATAAAGAGACTGTTGTCCAAGTACGATAATGTCCTTGAACTTCTCAGGGAGATTCCCGGTTTTAGCACCAAAGTTGTAGAGGATTTGGTTTCTGAGATAGGTCTTGACATGTCCCACTTCCCTTCAGAAAAGCATCTTTCGTCCTGGGCCGGTCTTTCTCCGGGTAACAACGAGAGTGCTGGCAAAAAAAAAGCGCACGAATCACTCACGGAAACAAACAGGTAAAGGCGGTAATCACAGAAGCCGCATGGGCTGCGACCCGTACAAAGAATACGTTTTTCAGTGAGAGATACCATCGTATAGCTGCCCGCAGAGGAAAAAAACGTGCCTTGATTGCAGTGGGACATTCTCAGTTGATATCCGTTTATCTGATACTGAGTACGGGAGCCCGTTACCATGAACTTGGTGCACAATATATGCAATCCAAGATAGAGCAGAAACGCAAGGTATATTTGTCTTCCGAACTTAAAAAGCTTGGATACAATGTCTCGCTTACTAAAGTTCCACAAGCAGTAACACCCAATTAACAATACAGACCAAAGGCCGACTTTTACTGGAATTACCATAGTCCGAAAATGAAATTGGTCTCAACAGCTAAGCGCCAAAGATTGTGACTTATGTACACGTGTATGAAACTTTTAAATTCTTAGCTGTTGCTATTTGTCATCGTATAATAGCCGCATTTGTGTTTTCATGAGTGCTAATCTTTCTTTTGTCAAAACACTCGGTTTTATATCAATTTTAGTATAAACCTGTCCTACTTTATGTGTAGGACGCTTAATATTTACGTATGAAA
>NZ_JANRHK010000046.1:0-924 GCF_024733815.1 Bacteroides sp. ET336 | reverse complement strand
ATCATGCTTTCCTTTTACAGTCTTTTTACGGTCAATGCCTTTGAGGCTTTTGGAAGAAGCGTATGTCTGGGTGTTCATAAGTGAAAGACGCTCGACAAGGGCATTATGCTTCTTCTCAAGCTTTTTGTATTCCTTTAACTGCATCTTATATTCAAGAACAACCTTCTCGGCATTGCTGTTTGCCTTTAGCAAGGCTTTCAAAAGAGAGGCATTCTCACGTTTGACTTCCTTCAGGTCTTTTCCTATTTCATCAAGTCTTGCTATCATTTCATCAAGCTGCTTGCTCTTGTTCTGATTCTCCTCAAACAGGAACAGGGCGAACCTCTTTATCTGCTCATTATCCATTCCTTCAAGGGGCGTATGCTCCTTTTCGGGTCTGTTCATCATCTCTTCAAGATGCTTCTGTCTGAGTATGTGTTCTATGAGTTCCTCTGTTTCCATGTTCTCTAAATTTTATGTAAAGATACTCATTTTTAATGAGATATACAAACATTTAGAGACTTTTTATCGCTGATTATCAGAACTTTATCATTAAATTCTTATGCTCGTTATTACCGGAGTTTCAAGTATTGTGACCAGGTCTTTCCAGTCTATTTTATATATTGTCACATCGTCCTTACGCTCTATTTTCATGAACTTGTAGCCCTTGATGAAGGACTTCTCATGAAGGTAGTAGGCATTGCGCTCATAGTGTATCATACGAACCTTGCGCTGGTCTTTAGACATAAACATGTAAACGTCTCCGTTCAGCGGATCTCGGTGATATCTGCCGCGGATTATCTCGCATATACGCTGGGCCTTGCATCTCATGTCATGAAGTTCAGGAAGATAATAGAAGTTATGCAGTCCGTTTATACTTAGCATAAGCCCTCCAGTTTCTCCACCAGTGTTTTCAGCCCCTGATAGTCTAAGCCTTTCTTTTGT
>NZ_JANRHK010000045.1:0-977 GCF_024733815.1 Bacteroides sp. ET336 | reverse complement strand
TGGCCGACCTCATGGCAAGCCTGGCAACGGCCATCCCCCCGTCCGCGGGCGGCGTGGCAGGCGTGGCGGGCAGCATACTCAAGGGCATGGCCCCGTCCGTGAAGGTGCACGGCCAGTGGATCGCCCAGGCGGGCATCGGCATCGTGCACCTGCCGGCGTACGTCCTGCATTCCGCCCCGCTGGTCAGCGGCATGTCCGAGTCCGAGATGTGGATGGGCAGCTCGACGGTACTGGCGGACGGCGCCCCCTGTTCCGCCCTGACGCATCCGGCCCTCTCCTGCAACATAGTGGGAATACCGACCGTCCCCCGCAAGGGCAAGCCCAAGAAGGTCAGCAAGGCGCTGATGGCCCCCACCTCCATGCTGTCCACCATCACCTCGGCGGGCAAGCCGGTGCTTGTCGGAGGCCCGCCCACCATCGACATGTTCGCCCTGGCCCTGAAATTCGGCCTCAAGGGACTGGGTAAGTTATGGAAAAAGCTGGGCGACAAGTTCCAGGACCTGATTGACAGGCTGAGACAGAAAGGAAAGAACAGGCTGGCGGACATTCTCCAGCCCATCAAGTGCAAGACGTTCGGCGAGCCGGTGGATGCCGCCACAGGCAGGGTGTACCACACCAACGTGGACTTCGAGCTTCCCGGCCCCATCCCCATCGTCTGGGAGCGCACCTATTACAGCGATGCCGCCGTGGACGGGCCGCTGGGCTACAACTGGCACCACAGCTACAATCTGGGCATACGCCGTCTGGAGGAAGAGGCGTTCCTTTTCCGCCACGCCGACGGGCGCGAGTCCTTCCTGCCCGTACTGGAACCGGGCGGTTCCTATTTCGACCGCAAGGAACAGCTTCTCTGGACACTCGACGCACAGGGCTATTTACTCACCGACATCCGGGGGCTCCAATACCGTTTCGGCGAGCCGGAAAACCGTTTCGGATACCGCATGGTGTCTGAGATTTCCACCAAAGACGGGTTCCGCATC
>NZ_JANRHK010000044.1:0-1124 GCF_024733815.1 Bacteroides sp. ET336 | reverse complement strand
GACAAGGATGACTTTGACGGTACTCCCACTGCTCCGACAACTGAAGTTCCACAGTCAGACTCTGCCGCATCATGCGACACGCAGGATACTCCGGCCACTCCTCTTCCCAAGGAAAGACCGTATAGAAAAGGAATGAGATACAACAAGGATTGTGTAGGCACTCCGATAATACACAAGTCCGATTATACAATGCTTCCTAAGGGTTCTGTAGTGATATCATCAAGCTACCGCAAGATTAGAAACATCGTCAGCTATATTGAGGAACATCATTTTGAGGTGCTCAAGGTGAAGCATGCCGACGGCAGGATTGAAAGCATGTTCCTTCCAATGAAGGATGACGTCCGGGCAAGCCTTTATGACGAGATAGTACCGGGTACAAGCATTACGGCAAACATGCTCTCGTATCTGATGTTTAACCGCTTCCAGATGTCAACACCGGCATACAGGGAAGCTAAAAACCGTCTGTCGGATATGGACTGGAACACTTCTGTCCAGAACCTTCTGAACTGGGCCGACAAAGGTGCCATGCAGCTGAACAAGCTGATACCTGCCCTCAAGAAGATTGCCCTTCAGGACGGTGCCAACGTGAATGTGGACGAGACATGGCTCCGCTATCACGCCTACAATAAGAAACGAAAGACCTATATGTGGTGTCTGGTAAACAGAAAGGCCCGTATAGTCATCTTCTTTTATGAGGATACAACGGATGATGAAGGTGTACAGAAACATGGAGGCAGGAACAGAAACGTGTTGAAGGAGTTCCTTGGTGATGCAAAAATCAAATCACTGCAGAGCGACGGCTACAACGTATATATGTATCTTGACAATGAACTTATCGATGTTGAGCATTTGTGTTGTCTGGCCCACGCAAGGGCTAAGTTCAAGTATGCCTATGACCAGGGAAGCCTGCAGGCAAGAATCTTCCTTGAGCTGATAGCAAAATTATACGGAATGGAAGAAACTTACCGCCGGGAAAAACTCACAGCAGACGAGATTTACCGCAGAAGGAACTGTAAGGAAACGACAGAAATCATCGATAAGATAAGGACGGAACTTTATGATTTGCTGGCAAATCCGGATGAGAGTCGAAGCGAGCTTATGGGCAAGGCCCTTAACTATCTGAA
>NZ_JANRHK010000043.1:0-1699 GCF_024733815.1 Bacteroides sp. ET336 | reverse complement strand
CCTGACTTTATCATTGCGTCACCCAAATCATAACTCTAACCAGTCATCAGTATCAATGAGGTACGCTATAGCTCTCTCCTCCTCTGTGAGGCAGAGAGTTTTTGTTATAGTGTCTTTATTCTCCGGACGTGCAATCTCAATAGTAACTATAGTCTCGGCTATCTTGAGTGTTTCATCTACAGAGTACGGACACCCAGACAATTTTAATAGCCTTTCAAGTTCCTTGTATACTTTCAAAGCAACGAAACATATACAAACATGAGCCTCAATTCTTCTTGGCGTGAAATGGAACATCGGTCTTACATCCAGCGTACCTTTGGTAATACGAAACGACCGTTCCACATTCCATAGATTCTGATAGGCTTCATAGACTTTCTCTGGACTTAGATCCGTATTTGTCTTATACCCTTTTAATCCATCCCATATTGCATCTTCCTTTATCTTTTCCTCATCTATACTGACTGTAATTCCAGAACTGATAGAAAGGAACTTGTTATATCCTCGTTTGTTGATGTCCGCCTTCGTCAGTGTTCCCTTAGAAAAACGTTTTCTTAGCCTTTCCACACCTTGTTCTCTATCGAATGCGTTCTTCTTGGCCCTTTCATCAGAATATCCAACAATAAGCCTGTCTCCATCCGGATATTTGATATCATTGAAGACCCCACTCCGACGCTCTGTTGCAATTATTTTCTCCATTATCCGGCCGGACTCCTTCTTTATCCTGGCACCTATTATATACTTATATCCACCATCACGGAGTAGCTTTACATTCTTTGCGCTCATAAGTCCGGAGTCTGCAATTACTACAAAATCATTGCCGAGATTGAATCTTTGAACAAAATCATCTACGATGGGAAGCATTGTATATCCCTCATATTGTGAACCGTTAAACAGAGAATAAGACAAAGGATATCCTCCACGACTGACAAGAAGTCCTAAAACAACTTGTGAATTTGCATTTTTACCATCTTTGGAAAAACCGGATTCCCGTAACTCGTCCTTATTCGTTGTCTCAAAATAAAGGGTTGTGACATCGTAGAAAAGTATCCCTAAATTCCCACCAAACAATCCTTTTGTATGCTTAACACTTATCTCCTGCACGAGTTCCTGCTGGGTATTATATAGTTTATCGAGATAACGATAAATCTTCTGCAAACTGACCTCTTCCTTGAAATGCCGTCTCAGATAATCCACTGTGGCCTTCTTGCTCATGGGAGAGCATATTCTGGATACTACAAGATGACGTAGTTCCTCATCCTGTATGATATTGAATCCGATTTTATCGTAAACTTTATTGATGATTCTCTGAGGTGAATTCAGAGAAGTACTTATTATATTGGATACAATGTACTCAGTCATTGAATTCTCTTCCCGTCTTAGTTTTTCACACTCATCATCAGGGAAGCTTATGGTTTGCTGTCCACCGTAATGGGCTATCCAATTCTTTCCTTCATTTACAAGTTGACGAATTTCATCCTCGGTTGTACCCACACCTATGACATGGAGTTCCGTAAATCTACCGGAACTCTTATCGGCGATGACAACACTGGTCGAGCCGGATCGATTCTTTTTCCTACGCACAAACATAGCACGAAGATACAAAATTTCAGTGCGTCACCCAAATTAGACTTAAAAACACTGCTACAGATACCTATAGGGCAGGTTCATGAGAAAATTTTAAAAAAGTGATAAAGTCAGG
>NZ_JANRHK010000042.1:0-2311 GCF_024733815.1 Bacteroides sp. ET336 | reverse complement strand
AAATTAGGAGCCGTGGAGGATAAGTGAATTGATAAAAGGAACGCGAAACTTTACTATGCAATAGTTTTTTACAGAGTATCAATAGTAAATGGAAAAAAGAGGCAAGGAAAATAGTCTGCGTGGAATATACCTAAATATTTAATAATGAGCAATTTACTATTCATTATTCAATCTTCCAATCAGAAATTGTACCAGTCTCTGAAGAAAAACTTGCTCCTATTTTGAAAATCTTACGTCCATCCAAAATATATTCACGAGCATAACCTTTATTTTCAATCTGCTCAATGGCCTCAACTGCCGTACCGTCAAGTTTAAATTCAAATATATATATGTACTTCGGAGTTTCTACAATACAATCCACCCGTCCTTGACTTTGCTGTTTTTCAGTATAGACTGTATAAACACTAATCAGTTTCATAATAAGATAAAAGGTATATTGAAAATATCTTTCCTTTTCCCTTTCATTATCTTTTCTTCTCATGGAATAAGGAATGCTTGAAAGAAACGAGGTGAACAGTGGTTCCAACTTCTCTGTATTCCCGGCACGCATAGCATCAAGAACTTCAAAAATCCATCCTGTAATTCTTTCACCCGGCTGGAGGTAAGAAGTTGCAATCATAGTAATAAAACCATTTTTAACTTCATTGTTCGGGAAGTCTAAAAGGAAGCGGTTTCCAAACTCTTCATATCCTTTTATCGTAAGGTATCCACTCTGGTAAATCATTGGCAAAGGCATTTCCATATCAGCCTTATAATCAATAAACTCTTCCTGACGGTAATACTTTCCCGTTAATTCATTTATATTTTCATTAAAATGGTTCATTAATCTGATTAGATACGTAGGCGTTCCTGTCTTGAACCAATAATCCTCCAGACGTTTACTGTCCATTGCGTTCAATAGGCTGAAAGGATTATATATATCAGTCATTTCATCACTGAAATGATAGCCGTCATATTGTTCTTTAAGCCTGGTCAACATATGATTATAGTCACATTTATATTTCTGCGCCATTTCATAAACAGGCTCTTGAAAATAAGTTTCAAGTTCTTTTTGTGTAATGCCACATAATGATTCGTATCTGGCATCCATGCTTATATCCTTAGGCTGATTAAAACCGCTGAAAACGCTGACTTGCGAGAATTTTGTCACCCCTGTTAAAAAAACGAACTGCAAATGTGCATCTGCTCCCTTGAATACAGAGTAAAAAGCTTTCAGAATATTACGATGCTGATCTTCCAATTCTGTATTTACATCCAAAACATCAAGTATAGGTTTATCATACTCGTCTATAAGGACAACTGCACGAAATCCTGTCTGCTCATGCGAAGCACGCAATACCTCTGTAAAGCGGTCACCTATTCCGAGCAATTCTGTTCTATCCGGTAAGCCATATTTCTTCTCCCACTCGGATATGTAAAAACTTAGTTTGCTTTCCAGATTTCCCTCTTTTGTAAAATCCGTACTATTAAAATCTACATAAAATACAGGATGAACATTCCAGTCATTTTCCAATGCTTCAATTTTTAAACCCTTGAAATATTCCTTTTTACCGAGAAAATAGTTCTTAAGAGTAGATACAAGAAGACTCTTGCCGAATCTCCTTGGACGACTCAGAAAATATATTTTCCCTTCATGTGCCAGATTATAAATCAAATCCGTCTTATCCACATAAACATAACCGTCTTCGATAATCTGTTCAAAACTCTGTATTCCTATAGGATATTTCATAAGCTTAATACTTTACCGCTGTTACTCCACATGCAGAATAATTCTTCTAGACAAATCAAATAATATTTTGTCAAGACATTCGCAATAGAAGATTTTTCACAAATATAATGCAAACAGAGTGAAGGACAAAGAGGAAATTTAGTTTTTTACTGTGTTTTATCTTACTAGGATAGGTATATTGGTGCTTATTCTACGGTCTATTAAGCAATAAATACAATATTTACAAATGTCGTAGGGGTGGGCTTCTACTATATGTGTGAGTAAAAATAACGCTTAGTGGACATGTATGATTATCTAAATACATTTAAGCAGTGTTCATACATTGTTCGCTAAGCGTAAATTAAATGTAAAAAAATATCTATTTTACTTTCTTATACATATTCCGCTAGCTTATTAATACCTATATTCAGCTCTTTTGCAATATTTTCATCGGATAGCCCTTGTTTCCTTAAGAGGCTTATCATATTTCCTAGCATTTTATTTTTAGAAATTAGTTCTTGGCTCTTGCTCTCAAGTTCCTGGCTCTTGCTCTCAAGTTCTTGGCTCTTGCTCTCAAGTTCCTGGCTCTTGCTCTCAAGTTCT
>NZ_JANRHK010000041.1:0-2823 GCF_024733815.1 Bacteroides sp. ET336 | reverse complement strand
TGGCGAAAACGGAGCATACCCACCCACTTAGAACGGCATAATCCACCCACAATTATTGCTAAAATGGGCTTGAAAAGGGCATAAAAAACGGAGCATATCCGTTCATTTTTGCTAAAAAATGCCCAAAGTCGCTCAAAAAACGGAGCATATCCGTTCAGTGGTTTGTGATTACGATAAAATATCCGTTTTACTATACAAAAATCGGAGTATATCCGTTCAGTGATGGGAATGTAATAATACAATAATCAGTTGTTTACATTCGGAAAACGGAGCATATCCGTTCACTTTCTCATAGAAACGACGATGCCTGCATAAAAAACGGGGCATGTCCGTTCACTTTCCACTCTTTCCCGTATCTTGTATGCAGAATATAATCTTCATACAATACGACTATGGCAGGAAAAAGTAAGAATATGAGCCAGATCAAACAACTTCTTCTACTAAAGAAGAGCGGAATCTCCAACCGCAAGGCTGCCGATATAATCGGCATGAACAAGGAGACAGTGAACAACTACATGAACAAGGTCAGCGCTGACAGCCTGAGCCTTGATGAACTTATCAGGTTGGATGATCCCATTCTTGAGCACCGTCTCAAGGGCGGCAATCCTGCATATAGCGACAAGCGTTTTGAAACATTCAAAGCCCTTCTTCCATATCTTCAGGAGGAGATGAAGCGCAAGCATGTCACGCTGAAGCTGCTTTGGGAGGAATACCGTAATGAGCATCCGGATGACCACTACAGCCTGACACAGTTCCGTTTTCATTACAATCAGAACACAGAGGCCGGAAAGGAATCGCCATCTACCATACTTGCTGACATGCGTACTGGCGGTGAAAAGCTTTTCCTCGATTTTGCCGGTGATACCATGGGATACGTTGATATGGAAACCGGTGAGGTCGTCCAGTGCCAGGCTTTCGTAGCCACTCTGCCTGCAAGCGACTACGGTTATATCCTCTTCGTACGTTCACAACGCACGGAAGACTTTGTATATGCCATAACACAGTGCCTGAAACATCTTGGCGGCGTACCAAAGATGCTTGTCCCTGACAACCTTAAAGCTGCCGTTGTCAAGACAGACAGATATGAGCCTTCGCTTAACCGTGTAATGGAGGATATGGCCAATCATTATGGCACGGTCATCATACCGGCACGTCCCGCACACCCAAAAGATAAAAGCAACGTGGAAGGGACCGTGAGGCTTGTCTATATGCGTGTGTTTGCCGAACTCCGCAATGAAACCTTCCATTCACTGGAAGAGCTTAACCGGGCAGCCTCGCTCAAAATGAAAGCGCACAACCAGAAACGCATGCAGAAGCATCCTTACACGCGTGAGGAACGGTTCCTTGCCGTAGACAGGCCAAATCTTATGCCGCTGCCTGACAGGGATTTTGAGATTGTGTCATATACCGATTTGAAGGTGTCAACCAACTGCTGTATCTATCTCGGACGTGACCAGCACTATTATACAGTGCCGTATCAGTATATATCCAAAACTGCACATGTTGCATATACACGCACACTGGTAAAAGTATATGTGGACGGTGAACTTGTAGCCACTCACATACGTGATTACAACAGGGGAAAGTATACTATTGTAAAGGAGCATCTTGCAAGCAACTCCCGGGAATACAGAGGAATGAGTGCAAAATCATACATAGAGCGTGCCGAGCGTGCATCCGGCATACTTGGAGATGTAATCCGCCGCATATTTTATTCTTCCACAATGCCTCCGGAGACTCATTACAAGACCTGCGACGGGCTTCTAAACCTGCAAAGGAGCAGTGATCCGGCCGTTTTCCAGAAAGCCTGCGAGACAGCCCTGAACGTAGACAGATGCAGTTACCGCTTTATACGCTCACTGGTGGAAAGCAAGTGTGCCGGTGTGGGGCAGCCTACATCTTCCTTTGCTCCTCCGCAACACTGTAATATCCGTGGGAAATCACAGTTCAAATGACAGACTTCTAACACTCAAAACCAATAACGATGGATGAAATTATCAATGCTCTAAGAAACCTTAAGATGCCCGGAATGGCACATTACTGGGCTACGATGCAGGAGACGCGACAGGCAGAGTCGCTCTCCTTGAAGGACGGCCTGCAACTGCTTATACAGGCCGAACTGGATAACCGGAATCAAAGCCGGAATGCCCGTCTGATAAAAAAAGCACACTTCCGTTATCACGCTTCCATAAGTGAAGTTATCTATGACAGCAAGCGTGGCGTAGACAAGCAGAAAGTGCTTAATCTTGCCACTTGTGACTATGTGAAAAACGGGGTGTCCATACTTATTACGGGAGCTTCCGGTACAGGTAAAAGCTGGTTGGGTACAGCGTTTGGTCATCAGGCCTGCATGAACGGATATAAAGTTGCTTATTATAACCTGTACAGGCTCTTCGAGGAAATAAGCCTTGCCCGCATATCCAGTACTCTGCATCGTTTCTTCGCCAAGCTGGCACAGACTGACCTGCTTATACTGGACGACTTCGGAATGAAAGTTCTTGACGGACAACAGTTGCTTGACTTTATGGAGATTATAGAAGACCGCCATGGACAAAAAGCTACGATCATCATATCACAACTGCCGGTTGCTAACTGGTACGATGTGATGAAAGGCAACACGACTGCAGCTGATGCAATATTAGACAGGCTGGTACACACAAGTGTGCGCTTCGAGCTACAAGGCAGCAGTTTACGTCAAAAAAGACATCAAAACTGCAACGTTACAGACGAAAATCAATAAATTTGCATCGCCATAGGTAAAGAGTATGAAAAGTGAACGGATATCCCCGTTTTGGGTGAACGGATATCAACCGTTTTCAGCAT
>NZ_JANRHK010000040.1:0-4380 GCF_024733815.1 Bacteroides sp. ET336 | reverse complement strand
TTCCATCGATACATCCCTCAGGTTATTCAGGTCGCTGAACACACTCACCTTTCCGAATTTCGTCACCCCCGTCAGCAGAGCGAAGCGTATATACCTGTCCATCGACTTCAGTGCCCCATAGAAAGCCTTCAGCGTGTTCCTGTACTCATCCTGCAGCTCCTCATTATCTATGGCCTGCAACATTGGCTTGTCATATTCGTCCACCAGGATTACAGTGTTTCTTCCAGTCTTTTCAGCCGCTCTCCGTATCACCCCTTCAAATCTTGTGGCAAGCGAATACTCATCAGGATTCTTGCCATACAAAGCCTCACACTGTTTCAGAAACAAGTCAAGCTTGTTCTCCAGATCCTTTGGAGTGGCATACCTTTCAGTGTTCAGATCCAGATGCAGCACAGGATACTCCATCCATTCCTTTTCCAGTTCTGCAATCTTTAAGCCTTCGAACATCTCCCTCTTTCCGCTGAAATAAGTCTCCAGAGTAGAGATAAGCAGACTCTTTCCGAACCTGCGCGGACGGCTCAGAAAGTAATATACACCGTTATTTACCAGATCATATATCAGATCTGTCTTGTCGATATAAAGATAACCGCCTTCGCGTATTTTTTCAAAATTCTGTATTCCTATAGGGTATTTCATGTTGGGCAATTAATAATTAAAAATTAAGTTATAAGGCTTCAGTTACCAGTTTCTAGTCACGGAGCCGCCACATGGGGGAATACCAGCTCGTAATATTATCTGTTTCCTTTCAGCTCCTCAATCACTTTCAGCAGATACTGTCCGTACTGGTTCTTCAGCATCGGTTCCGCATTCTTTCTCATCTGTTCCTCAGATATCCACCCCTTGCGGTAAGCTATACCCTCCAGACAGGCTATTTTCAGTCCCGTACGCTTCTCCAGCACCTCGATATAAGTCGAAGCCTCGCTCAGCGAGTCATGCGTACCCGTATCCAGCCATGCGAAACCGCGTCCCAGAGTCTGCACCTTCAGTTCCCCGTCCTCCAGGAAACGTTGGTTCACCGTAGTAATTTCCAGTTCCCCGCGGGCCGACGGCTTGATGTTCTTTGCCACATCCACCACCTTGTTCGGATAGAAATACAGTCCCACCACCGCATAGTTCGATTTCGGTTTTGCCGGTTTCTCCTCTATGCTCAGGCAGTTGCCCTCCTTGTCGAATTCAGCCACCCCGTATCGTTCCGGATCGTTCACCCAGTATCCGAACACCGTAGCCTTCTTCTCCTCCTCGGCAGTGCGTACAGCCTCTTTCAGCATACCGCTGAAACCGGCCCCGTGGAAGATATTGTCACCCAGCACCAGACACGCCGAGTCATTGCCAATGAATTTCTCGCCTATGATGAACGCCTGAGCCAGACCGTCCGGACTAGGCTGTTCCGCATATTCGAATTTTACTCCGAATTCCGAGCCGTCGCCCAGCAGACGCTTGAACCCCGGCAAGTCATGCGGAGTAGATATAATAAGAATCTCCCTTATCCCTGCCAGCATCAGCACGGAAATAGGATAATAAATCATCGGTTTGTCAAACACAGGGAGCATCTGTTTGCTCACCCCCTTGGTGATAGGATACAGTCTCGTTCCGCTACCACCTGCCAATACGATTCCTTTCATATTATTATGAGTTTGTGAGTTTTTGAGTTTTTAAGTTGACGAGATACTAGTTGACAAGTTGACTAGGTTTTAACTTTGTTGACCGTTAGTCGTGAATTTTTAATTTTTAATTATTAATTATTAACTCAATACATCTTCTCATTATAATCAAACAGCCATTCCGCATCCTTCAGTCTCGGGTGATGCCTGTCCTTTTCGCTCAGGATAACCTTGTCGGCAGGAATTCCCCAGTCTATACCCAGATCCGGATCATCCCATGCAATGGCCCCTTCCGACTGCGGTGCATAGAAATTGTCACATTTATACTGGAAAATCACTTCCGGAGTAAGCACAGAGAAACCATGCGCAAATCCTCTCGGCACGAAGAACTGTCTGTGATTATCTTCAGTCAGTTCCACAGCCACATGCTTTCCGAATGTAGGCGAGCCCTTTCTGATATCCACAGCCACATCCAGCACTGCCCCCTTAATCACCCTCACCAGCTTGCTCTGGCAGTAAGGCGGTTTCTGGAAATGCAGTCCCCTCAACACCCCATATTGCGATTTGCTTTCATTGTCCTGCACGAATTTCACTTCCCTCACTTCCTTGCAGAAATCCCTTTCAGAAAACGATTCAAAGAAATATCCCCTCTGGTCGTTGAAAATGCGTGGCTCTATAATTACCACACCCTCTATTTCAGTCTTGATTACATTCATATTATCGATAAAAAATCATGTTCTACATCCGCAAAAGTAACCTAAAAAAACTTAATACCCAAAGAATAACCACAAAAAATCCCCCATGCCGTCACCCGGTATGGAGGATAAATACATATTGTCGGCCTAGCAGCCGTTTTCCAGCCATTCCTTAACATCGAAACACGGACACTCCTTCACCCATTCCTCCGGTTCAATCATTCCGTCCCCGTCCAGGTCAGGGCTGAAGTCACGGTGTCCCCCTATATGCTTGATGTCAAACTCCCTTTTCAGGGTTTCCAGCAGCCATTTCATGGCATTCTTCTGTTCTGAGGTGCGTGTATCCGCCGGGTTCCCTTTCGCGTCCAGTCCCCCTTCGTAGCAGATACCTATGCTCCCTTCGTTGTGTCCCTTGCAGTGGGCACCCACCTTCTCCACCGGCCTCATGTCGCAGATCTCACCCGTTCTCCTGATGTAGAAATGATAGCCACACCCGTTGAACCCCCTCTTCCTGTGCATCCTTGTGAGATCGGCAGGCTCCAGCCTTTTGTTGGCCGGAGTGGCGGAACAATGAATTATCACAGTATCAACATGACGCATTGTCCCCTCCGTTTCTCCTGTTAGCAAAACCACCGGTGAGAAAGCAAATCACACATTTCAGAATCCGTACGATAATCTTCTTCATTTTGTATCACATTATGGAAGCGGTTCTTCCGTTTCTTCCTTCTTGTACTTCTGTTCCACCTTCTCATATTTCAGCGTAGTGAGCATGTTCGACAGCGTTCTGCCGCTTCTGAACAAAATCTTCGCCTTCTGGATCAGGCCGTCGTGATAATCATCCTTCGTAGTCGCTCCTTCGCCGCTCAGGCTCACCTGTAGCGATCCCAGTTCTCCCAGTCGCACTATTTCACCGTTCGAGAGCGAGTCGGACACCACATCCTCCAGAGCTATAAGCACCGCCATCACGTCCGCACGCGTCACCGTACACATCTGCTGTATTCTCTGCGACAATTCCCTGATGCCCGCCTCTCCTCGAGCCTGAGCCTGTGCATAATACTTTCCCCCCATTTCCGGGTTCTGAGGGTCTTTACGTTCCACTACCGAATAAGTCAAATACTTGTCCATAAAATTTTCCTTTCTTTTTTTAATGATTAATACTCGTCCGGTCCGTAATCACGACCACCGGTACACTTCGCGGGCCCTTTCCTGCATACCCTTGCCGCTTTCCTTTCCGATTACGATACAAAGGTATCATTCCCGTTTCTTGTCCCGTTCCCCTTTGTCCTCCATAGTATGGACAAGTATGTATTTAACAGAAAATTCCCCCATGCCCGCTAAATTGCGGGTACGGGGGAATACTTCTGTTCCACTTTTTTGAATGTCAGTTTGCGAATACTGTGTTTAATGGTCTTTCCATCCTTGAACAGCGTCTTCACTTTCGTTATATGCTTACTGCAGAAATCATCTTTCCTGTCACATCCGTCACTGCTGATTGTCATTGACAGCGACCCCAGCTCACCTATTCTCACTATATATCCGTCGCATAGAGCTTCTGCCACCACATCTTCCAGAGTCATCAGTACCGCCACTATATCCGGTTTCCCGACATAGCAGTTTCTGTCTATTTTCTCTATCAGTTCCTTACTTTCCAATACGCCACGCGACTGGAACTGTGCATAAAACTTTCCCTCTTTATCAGGGCATTTAGGGTTCTTTCTTTCCACTACCGAATAATTCAGACAATTGAACATAATTTCTTAATGTTTAGAGGTTTAACTTCGTTACAAAGATATCACTCCATGAAATTATGCAGTTCCCTTTTGTCCTGTTTGGTCGGTGTATATCTGTATTTATTACTGTTACCCTTCTCCTTTTCTGCCAAATAAAAGTCAACAGACGAAAGACAATTTTCCTTTTCGCTGATATACCTTATAGCACTCACCATATCCGTTCGGAACAGACACAGATATATAAAGCATTAGTCATAATTCTACTTCACAATCCACCTCTCCACATTCCTCTTCTCATAGCTGAAGTTCACTCCCACCTTCACCAGCTTCCTTCCGTCACATTCGAAAGGCAGC